>NZ_DOPT01000047.1:0-87586 GCF_003512625.1 Herpetosiphon sp.
TCTAGATATATGTACCTCTTGTCGGAATAGAAAAGGACGAATCGTATGCCAACGACCCAACGCACCTGTTCATTGATTGCCGGAACCGATACCTTTACGATTGGCGACCCCAGCGCGGGAGCCGATGCCACCTTTGTCTTGGGCGGCGGAGCGATTCCTAGCACCCACGATGATCGTCCGGTGGAAACCCAGTGGCTGATCAATATTGTGGGCAGCACGGCAGCGGATGCCATGAGTCGGCTGCAAAAACTAGGGCGGATTCTGACCGCCGCGACCTATTACCGCACGGCTCCCGAGCAGTATGACAGCCTTCGGCCACGGGTGCTGTTTCAACCCTTTGGCAGTAATCGCAGCACGCCGCTCGTGCGCAGCCTGCTCGATGCGACCGTGCCCGATGTGCCTGCTGGACTGATCGATACCGATTTGCAAGCGATTCCGCCCGGCATTAACGGGGTGGCGATCAGCTTTCAGTCAGGCGGCTGGTGGTTGCCGAGCGAGATCAGTGACTATGATCGGGTCACCTCAGCCAGTGTGGCCAATGGCAGCGTGATGAGCCTGAACTTTGGCGCAACCCTGCATGCGACTGCCTCGCCTGCTCGCGTGACCGTGGCGGGCAACTATCCCCCAACCAGCAGTGGCTTCTTGAACATGCCGCTCTCGGCGTTGCTGGTGAGTAAACAAGGCGGGATTCAGGTGGTGGCGGGCAGTAGCTGGAGCACCGATGCCACGTGGGCCAGTAACAACCAGTCGGCCCAAAAAGCTCGCGATACCTTTGTCTTACGGGGAACCCTGAGTGCTGGTGTGACGAGCACGACTCCGCAGCATACGGGTGGCTTTAGCGTGAGTGGGCGGCAAACGGTGGTGAGCAAGATTGCCGTGCGCACCGCTGGCGTGAGTGTGCGGATTGCGGCCATCCTCGACAATCTGGAGAATGGTCAAAGCCTCGTCTCGCCCGAAGAGGTCGTCAGTGGCGGCAGCACGACCAACCCGCAACTGGTGATCTTCCGCGAGATTGCGATTAATAGCGTCAGCACCCGCTTGCGCTATCGGGTGACCGCCAGCGCCGCCGCGACCGTCGATATTGAAACCAGCTACCTCGTCGATACCACCCGCCCTGAGCATGGCGTGCGCATCCTTGAACCCTTCACCTTAAATAGCAGTCCTACCGGCTTTGTCTTGGACTTCCAACCCACCTATCGCCCACGGGTGGCGATTACGGGCAAGTTTGTTGGTGCACGGGGTCGCTTGCCCGTACAGGTTCCTGCCCAAACCGTAGCGGGAGCCGATGCCAATCTTGATGCGGTCTATGTCGGAACCTATAGCACCAACTGGCGGATTGTCGATGCAGCCAGCGCCGTGACCAATTATGTGCTGACCCTTGACCGCTATCGGGCCTACCGGATGCCAGAGTAAGCGAGGCAATAATGCTTGATCCCCAATTCCAAATTCTCATACAGGATCTGACGAGTAGCCAAATGCTGGATGTCTCCGATCGGGTGACCGCCGCCACGTGGCGCTATACCGAGCAGGGCTGTGGTGATCTCAGTGTCACCATGCCCTGCACCATGCCGGAAGCCTATTGGTTCAAAACGCTGCCGTTTGTCTATGTCAAAGTCTTCAATCGCTGCTCGAAGCGCATCTGGTGGGGCCGCGCCGCTGGCGACGATGTGACGATTATCCGCACGGCGGATGGGGCTGTCTCAATCCAGATCTTGGCCTTGGGCCTCGTCAAAGCGCTCGAAGATATTCCCCACACGGGCTGGTGGAGTAGCACGCGCTATGGTGATTGGCAGGACGTGCCCAGCGACCTGATTCCGAGCCGCACGCCCGAGCGCTTCAGCTTCGAAACCGAGCGGCGCTTGCGGATTGCCCCATCGGGCGGCAATGGCTTTACCACCAGCAGTATTGGCATGCTCTCGATTGCGCAGCCCGCTGCGGCGAGTGTCCAGTGGCAAACCATCGAGGCGAGCTACACCCTGAAAGCGCCTGCTGGATGGCGAGCCAGCCTCAGCCGCTACGATGGCACAACCTTTTTATCCTCGCTTTGGACGCTTGATGGCGTTGGCATCGGCGCGACCGGAATTACCACCCAAAGCGGCACGCTGAGCTTCCTGAGTGGCGTGGGCTGTTCGCGCTTGGGCTTCAATCTGTTTTGTACCCGTGCAGCCACGAATCTGCATACCGCAGCGATTACGGCAGGTACGCGCACGGTCACGCCTGGCACGATGGCGGGGATCGCGGTCAATGCCAAGTTGGCGATTGGCGGCGCGGATCCGGAGGAAGTCGTCGTGACGGCCACGACTGCGACGACCTTTACTGCCGTGTTTCGCAATGCGCACCTTGGCAGCGATCTGGTCGAGCCGCTATGGGATGGGAATGATGGCGATATTGAGTTGGTGATTACTAATGTGCGGGTCAAAGCTGTCACCACAGCAACCGTCACGCTGGATCAATTGGCCAAGTATGCCTTGAGTGAGGTATTGGCGGTCAATCCATGGGCGGTCTTTAATAGCGATGGCAAAGTGCAAAGTCCGCTCGTCGATATCGCCAATCTGGTGGCAGAAGATCTGCCGTGGGCGACGATCTTGAGTGAGCAGGTGCAGCTGGGGGATACCAGTAACCGTCCATGGGTCTGGGGTGTTGATGAAGATGGGGTACTGTTTGTGCGGCCACGCCAGTCAGGGCGGGTATGGTATGTGAGTACCGAGCAATGCAGCTATACCCAAGGCGGCAATAGCGATGGACGCTGGACGAGTGGCTATGGGGTGTATGAGGATGAGCAGGGCCAACGCCAGCGCACGCCCATCCAAACCGATGCCCAAGCCTTGGCCAATAGCGGATTGATTCGGCGCACGGCGCTGATGGTTGATAGTGGGACGCTCGCCGTGGCCACGCAACGAACCAGTGTATTTCTGAGTGATGCCGCCAAAGGCGAAGCCGCTGCCAGTCTGACCTGTGCGGTGCTGGAAACCGTGGATGGCATGGTCTATCCAGCGACCGAAGCGCGACCGGGTGACATGCTGCTGTTTCGTGATGTGCTGCCCACCAGTAGCGCGGTGGCCAATCGCCTGAATGGCTTTGTGTTGTCCGAAGTGCAGGTCGATGGCTTCAATTTGGCGGCAGTGCATCTTGTGCCCGAGGAGCCACTGCCACAGCTGGAGATGGTGACCGCCAAGGTGGGTATCCAGTAAACAAACAGGCTTTACAAGCAAAAACGCCTGTGATCAGGATGCTGATCACAGGCGTTTTTTATGATTGTTATTATTATACTGCCGAGGATTGCGTTCATGCTGAGATAATTTCAAATATTCAAAATGCTTGAGATGGGATAAGTTCTAATCTCTTGGCGAGGATTGAGATCTTTCGAATCCAGCTTTCCGTGCAGAAGGCATAGTCGCTCCAACCAACTTGTAGTCTGCAAAGAGGATTCAGTCTATTTGAACCCCCCAAAGACGAAAACTTACCTAAGGCTGGTCAAGGGTATTTATTTGTAATGCCCAAAGAGGATTCAGGTGATTCGGAGGTGGTAGAAGCCATACAAGGTGATAATCTATCCAATATTGTAATCCCCCAACGAGGATATCCAGACTATACACAATTCGCTGGGCTGACGCAAGCTCACTAAAACCACAAACGGTTCGCAAATCAGAGTTGCTTGTGGGAGAGATGAGAGAAAAAGGTTTGAATTTAGCATAGCATTTTTTGTGATCTCGTGTGCAATGGTATGTAGTGGAGCATTTAGTTACACATAATTCAGTGAGAAAAGCCGCGCCTTCATAATTGCGGCAACTAGCTATTATACTTGTAGTGAAAAATTGTGCGTATCGCCTAAGAACGAGGGCCAAGACTTGCGGGGTATGAAGCTTGTCACGACAATTTAAAGATAACTACAAAACAAGACCAAAAACATCGTATTTAGATGTTTTTGGTCTTGTTTTTACTCTTGGCCTACATCTAAAACGATAGGTGCAATTTCACTTAGTTTTCTTCTAAGTACATTGGCTTGTACACGATTTGCCATATCAATACCTTTAATGTCGGTATGTGCTTGATTCGGACCATTTTCCTCATCCTTATTTATAGGTGTATGAACAACGGTTAGTTCAGTTATTGCACGTACTAGGGCAACTGACATTTTAACCACAGCATACAAATTTATTGGAAGGTCTTTTGTTGATGTGGCACGTGCACGTGTTTCTTGAGGAGTAGAATAGTTGTCCCAATCAGTTGATAAACCATCTCCTTGAGGCTTAAATGCCCCATATCCTGGATTTCCATTTTGAATAAAACTTTTATGTACTCTCATATACAGAAAGTCTTTATCTGGAATAGATTCTGATGCATAACGCTCATTAGCTAGCTCATCAGCCATACCAATAACCATAAACCACCCTCACTTAAGTCAAATGATCCGCTAAGAGAGTTGTCAGCAGCATTATCACCAGAGTATGTTACTAAATCATCAGTTGCGTCAACATTTATTAGAAGATGTTTATTTGAATGTTTCCATGATATATCAATACTACCATCTGGGCCAAGGCCAATTATAGGAGTAGGTATCTTTTGATTATTCATGGCAAAATATTGTTTTACCATATCCAAAAGTAAATTGACTGCCTTAATCCATGTATCTTCTTTATATCCAACGCTACCCTCTTCATCCCAATTATCTTCCAGCTCAAGCATAAACCTTGATTTCTCAATAGCCTGATGTATATGGTCAAAGTGATCTTTATCTTTATTAAGCCATCTTAAAACTTGTTTACTAATAGATGGAGTTTCATGAAGTTGCCGATGCTCATAATTATAAGGTTCAGTTTCAATTGTTCGTTTCTGGCTAGGGTCATAATAGATATATATTACCTCCTCATTTACTAATTTAGGAATACGAGCAACTGCATTGTTATCATGGTTAGCTTGAAAAACAAATGGTTCAAGAGTTCTGAGCCATGACGCTGCTTCGGGAGGATTGATTTTTATACTAGGATTAGGTAGAAGATCCATAGGCTGCCAAGAAAATACTTTAGGTTTTTTATTAGTAGTAGCCATATCGTTTCTCCTATGATGGATTCGAGTCAAGAATATGTATATTGACAGATTCCAATTTTTCTTGAAGATTATTTGATTTTTCTATTAATAAATCTAACTGATAACGTAATTTAAGTACATCGTATATATCAAATGTGAAGTTTATATCTTTTTGTTCGTCGTTATTTTCATATGTTAACTTTAACCTATAGAGAATAACATTTGACAATAGTTCCTGATTATCATCATTAAAAATAGGACGCAAATCTAAAAATGTATGAGTATCTACAATACATCGTTCACTATCAGATGCTACTTTGTAAGCAGATGCCACTATACCTAATGGACTATAGAGTGTTAGTAGTCTCTCTAGTCGTTGGCCTAGATTTTGTATTACAGCATCTGATATTTCCGGATTTCGCTGTACAAATGCGTTAATAATGCTTGGGACTAATTTATCAGTAGAAGTCGGTATTTGGCTCTTTACTCCATATAAACTTATGATTGTACGAATGATCCGTTCTGCATCAATATGGGGATATTTGAATTTCTCGCTTACGGCAGCAGCAAAGGATCTAGGATGATAGCGAACAGGAGTTTGGGTTATCGACTCAATCAGGAAAGCGAATTCCTCGTCTGTTAACGAAGCTATACTCGAAATGGTCGGATACTCTTCGTCAGGAATATTCATGACAAAAGATAATGCCATATTGACCTCATACCTTACTACAAACTTGTAATTATGATAAGAATTATAGTACATTTAGATTAAAGAATGATGAGTTCATGCCATAATATCTTACAGTATAATTAGATTATATATCACTTTCCTCCATTGTAGCCTATTCTACTTATTGATTCCACATGTTGAACAGTCCTAATGCCTTTTGCTTTTCACACGACCGCACCTTTGCGTGAAGCGCGGTTCGTATCTTTATGCGATGATTTGCTCAAACCACCCCGCCCGTAAAAAGCGATGGATCTGCTGAATCCGTTGGCCGTGTTTCGTATACTGGGCTGTCCAGATTGGTGTGAGAATACCCGATTCACGAACATCGTCGATGGTGGCAATCAGGAGTTGACTGCCGGGCCAGCCGATTTCCCACGCATCGAGCACGGCGCGTTTCCGGCGTTCGCTCGGCACCGTAAAGGCAATCAGCGGCCAACTATACCGCCCTTCCCAATACTTCGAGCGATACAACTCCCCATAGGAATGCGCCTTGCCTGTGATGATACTCAGTTCCTCGGTTCCCCGATCGATCTCGATGGCATAGAGTTGATCGATCTGACCTGTTTGCTTTCCAATCCCAAGCCACGGATATAACGACGAGCGCTCGCAATCGGGCTGCGTCGCATCGATCCAGCGGCGTACCACGACGATGCCGTCTGCGCGTGGCCGTGCGGTTGGGCCTAAGTCCATCTCGATATAGCTACTCATGCCGACAATACCAGGCACATACGGCAGCGACTGAATCAGACTGGTGATGACTTCCGCATATTCAATTTGATGTTCCGCTTGATGTTGGGGATTGAACATCGTTGGAGCGAGCCGCTCACTGCCTTCCTCGAGCATCGGAAAGGCCTGTTTGATCATCTCCCAGCCGAAGGGTGTGAGACTGTATAAACGGCCATGGCGCGTCCAGCCGATCGCACCACGCGGATCATAGCCATGCGATTGAAAGTGTTCGCAATAAGTCAGCAGCTTGGCATCGACGAGCTTGGCCAACGTGCGATTGATGGTCTGAATTGTCACGGTAAACGGATGGCCCCACGCTGTGCGCAGGTGGCGAGACAGCAATCGACCAAGCCGAGCAACGAGGACGAGAACGTGCAGCTCAGTGGGATTAAGGCCAACGGTGGTATGGGTGGTCATTCAATCACTCCTCACGCGATAATTGGTTGCTGCAAAATAGGTATTCTCAGGAAGGGGTTGATACGGTGAGGCTGCGCTCTAAAAAGGCTGCATCTTTCTTCGCTTCTTCAATCTGGCGATCTTGGAGATAGGCACGCAAGACAATCTGTGTCGATGAGCTAAGAAATGCACCGTAGTAAATGCGTGCGCTAATAAAGCCGCCCACCAAAACCAAACCAATGAACATAACTATACCCATGGTCATACTCATACCTGAAGTTGGTTGTTTCGTTATACTAAAGAGTAAGAGGAATTTGTCGATTTGAGTAAATATGGAAGGATTCATAGAAATAACAATACCTAAAAGCGCTAGGACGGCTACTGCAAAACTAAGAATAGTTGTGTGATGAATACGACTCTCTCGTCGTTGATGGAGCAGTTCAAGGGCATTTGTTAATTTTGAAAGGGGCTGTTTATCAAAGGTATCTTTCAATGTCTGAACTAATTGTATCTGAATAGCCTCAAATGATGGTATCCATTGAGATTCTGAATATGGCAGTTCTAGGAAGATAACAAAGAACGTTCTATTTACTATGTGTCCAAACATAATCCATGCAAAAAAAGTAAAGAAGAGGCTATAAAGAATTGAGTTTGCGAGGTTTGTAATTATATTGAACTCCCCATATTTATGTAAGATGATATAAATAGAAAATAAACTGCATATAAAGTATACCTTGATTAATATTAATATAGATATTGAACCTAAATTAAATCTTTTCTTTAGATAAATTATTAAATTATAGAATGGTATAGCTAGTATAGATAGTATTATAAGTGTAAAGATAATAGGATAATTTATTTCTTGCCAATTCATATTTCTACTTAAACTAAATATTATTCCTAGAGAAACGATCGTATAAATGATTGCATATAATTTAAAGAAAATACTTCGATTTTTTACCTCAGCTAACCAATCCTGATACATACTCGTTACGGACTGATCAACTTTTTGCTGAATATCAATACAGAGTTCTAGGGTATTTCCTGATGTATCCATAGCTGTTCAACCCTTTCATCAAAAGACGAGCTATGCCTTGTACGGTTGACTGTAATGCAACGTTGCGAATATGTGATATAACGCAGGTTTATGCCGAAGCATATACAAATGGTGGCTGCGCAGCCTGTTAAAGAATGTCGGCACGACTAAATGGCCAATTTAGCCCATTCTAATGCGCTATTTTTTGCTTGGCGATTTGTAAGCCATCTGAACGCGATATGAACATGGTTTGAACACGATATGAATGGGCTTGTATGCCGCAACCATGCCGATCACTAAATGGCCGTGGCTTGCTTGATGTGGCAGCCACGGCCTCGAATACTCGATTAAAGTCCACTGAGCCAGTGTTCATCGGTTCGTACTGGTTCAGGAATAGCGTGTTGCCACTCATGCAAGCGTTCTGCAAGCAGGGTATCACCTTCGCCGCGATATTCCCGCCATGACTTCGCCCCTTGGATCGAAAAGGCATGAATAAGCACGGGGATATGCGGCAAGACGAGCGCTGGCGGAACGGCCATCAGCGCGACCGTCCAGAGCTGGTGTGCGTCGCCCTTGGCATCGACGACCGTTTCCGCAAGCAAGGTTTCGAGCGGCGTGCTTTGAGGTACACGCAGATACAACCCAAGAAACGGGCAGACCAACACGCTACACAGTGCGCCACACAGATAGCGCGGTGGCTGCTGAACGCGAATTAGTGCGGCATCCAGTTGCTGAAAGAGCGTCATCGTCGCCTGTTGCAGCAAGGGGGCGAGATGGTGCGGCTCGGTGCTGGGTGGGGTCACGGTAATTTGCACAGTATGCTGGCCGTGCTTGGGCAGATCAAGGGTTTCGGTCAAGGTAATGGTTATTGGTGTCGTGGTCATAAAAAAGATTCCTTTCGCTATTAAGCACCAAGATCAAGCACCTGCTTGACCTGGCGAATTTGGCTGAGACGGCGCGTGCGTTTGCCACCCAAGCTGTCAATAATTTCGTTGCCACTTTTGCCTGCAAGAATGAGCTTGGTAATCAGGATGACATCGGTCAGGGTGGCCTCGTCGATCAGGCTCTCATCGCTAGTTCCCATGGTTCCAAGCGGGGAATCACCCACTGCATCGCCCATGGAATCGGGAACTCGCCAGAGGCGTGCTGTGTCAATCGGGCGGGTGGACAACATCCACGCAGGTTCGCGATCGCACCAAAACCATTGACAATTCCATTCAATCGCCGCAGGCCATGGGGCAACCACGGGCGACTTCATTTTCTCCAAGGCCCGATCACCAATCGCAATCCACAGTAGGTTATCGAGTGCTTCGCTATCGCCTTCAATGCCCAGCGGTTTGACCAACGTGGTTTGGGTCACGAGGATAAGATGCATGCGATACTTGGCCGCTTGGCGTAACATTTCGCCGACAAAGCGCTGGGCAACAGGCACTTTGGGTTTGGCAGCCGAGCCATCTTCGCCATGCACCTTGCTCATCACATCGGGGGCTTCTTCCAACACCACCGTAATCGGATCAAAACTATCTGCACCTGTGGCCGCAGCGGCTTTGCGTCGCCCCAGCTCAGCAAGTAACGCTTTCATCACACGGTTGATTGCGGGATAGTCGTAGACTTGTGGCAAGCCGCCGTAGTCATTCGGTCGCGCATGCGAGTTGAGAATCACCAGCTGGTGACCATCGACGGCGCGAAGATAGGTCAGGGCCATACTCAGTACCGACTTGCCTTGGCGCGAAGGGCCAGCGATGCCAATATGCGGGCGCTTGGCTAAGGTATCGAGCAGCATAGGCCATGAATAGGTTGGCAAACTGGTGGTCGTGGGTTCCAGTGGGGCTTCACTACGCGGACGATCCACCACCGCTGGCCGCGCCGGACTCGCAGCACGGGCGGGTGCGGTAGGCGCAGCGGCAGGGCGACGTTCGCTGGCAGGGGTGCGTGCATGCCACCAGAGGAACGTGCCAACAAAACTACAGGCAAACAGAAAAATCAACGGATAGAGCCACGGCGAATTAATATCCATGCGGATGCTCCTGTACAGTGCGGCCAAAGGCGAGATATTCGGGCCACCGCGCTGAGACCACCCCGAGTGCCAAGCCAGCACCCCACGCGAGGGCCAGCGCTGGCAGGCCGGAAGCCAGTTTGTAGGCGATGGGGTAAAACAACCATTCACACCATTTATAAGCCGTAATCATGGCATCGGGAGCCAGAAAACAGCCATAGCCCCACGCAGTCCGGCGCAAGGTATAGAGTTGGCCAAGGAAGAGAAACAGCGCGACCCCTAGCCCTGCGAGGATGCCGCGATAATCACGAATCCCCCACAGCCAGTGCTGAAAATCGCTCAGGGTCGAAACGGTGGTGACAATGCTATTGCCCCAGCCGAGCGTGCAGGCAAGGCCTTTGATGAGTTTGCGGCTGGGGTCAAGGCGGTGCAGATCAAATAACACATCGGATGTTGTCATCGTGTTCTCCTTTGATATACTAGCGCTGCATCACTTTGGTGTTCTCCGGTGATGCACGCCGCCGATGCTGATTTCATCGGCGGTTTGTGTTTCAAAACGATGTTGGTGGTTCCTACACATCTTGGTACTCGGGATCAGGCGGAAGATCGAGCGTCGTGGGCGGCGGAACTGGGATATGTTCAACAGGTGGTGTACTGGTGTGCAACGATTGTTCAACAGGCGGTGTACTGGCGTGCAACACAGGTTCAACATTGGGGGAACGTGGGTGCAACGATTGTTCAACAGGTTTCATCAGTACCGCGAGCAAGGTGTCCCGCACGGCGTGATCATCAAGGCGGGCAACGCTGGCTAAGGCATCGGCGGTGAATACTTGGATGTTTTTGCCACAGGTGTGCAGGCCAATAATCACGAGGGCGCGGAGCACGGCGGATTCGTTGCCAAGACTGGCAATCATCGCACTCAGCACGCCGGAGCTGCGGGTCGTCAGGCGTTCATCAAAGCTCATTGGCCAAACTCCTCGTAGCGTCGCGCACGGCGGGCATAGCCACGGGCGATGGCGGTTTGTGGATTGGGAGCAACGATCGTTTGGCGGAAGCGCTGGTGAATCGCCTGAACCAGCATGGGCATTTCTGCGCCACCGCCCGCCACGATAATCGCCGCCAGTTTCGCGCCGCTGCCCCACGCTCGCACAAGGGCATCGGCGACCTGTTGCCCATTGGCCAGCCATGGGCGATCCCATCCGGTTGGCAGATCGCATTCTTCACCCGCGACCCGTACATAGCCTGCCCGCACCGCGTGATCAACTTCGTGTAAGGTCAGATCAAGGTTGTAACGCCCGCTAATCTTAGTCTGGAGTTGCTGGAGTGGACTGGCGCTACCGAGTTCGAAGCTCATCGCACTTTCGGGCACAACATTCATCGCTTGCACAATGCAGGCATCCACGGTGTTGTGGCCCAAGTCGATCACCCCAACCCGACTCAGCTCATAGCCACTGGTAGTAATCGCCCCACTCGGGTCAAGCAACACGCCATACAACGCGCCAAGGGGTTCACTAATCACGCGAATGCCCGTTTTGAGGGTTGTACCGTGGTAGTACTGGGTGGCGACCGCATCCCGCAGCCGCGACCCCAAGGCCACGGCCAACTCTCGTTCGCCGGACCAGGCAGCGGGGAGTCCGGTCACACATGCACCACCACAGGGCTGCTTGAGGCGCTGTAACGCTCCTTTGACCAGTGCGGGGATAATGTGGCGATCGTAGAGCCGTTGTTGCGAGCGGAGCGATAAGGGAGCCGGATGCAATAGGGCATCATCACCTGTCCACCACAGCGTGCCGTGAACATCTACGGTGGGCACATCGTGCAGATTGCCATCGGTGCTACTGGCGGGAGCCACCAGTGCTGGGAAAATAATCGTTTCTTCGTGATCACCAGTATTGATTGTATATTTGACATAACCATGGCCGATATTGGCTCCATGGACAATCGTTGTCATAAAAGGCTCCTCGGCGATGGATGACACCCACCCATCGCCGCTAAATATCAGGAGAAAACATTCAGGTCTTAGGCAACCGATTGAATCGGGCTAGGGGCGAGGTCGCTCGTCCACCATCGATCAAGATGGGTGGCAATCCACGCCCGTAAATCCATACCACACTGCACGACCATCGTGCCAAAATCGTGCGGGTCAGGCCGCATGCGGGCAACCTCTTTGCCTTTGAAGATATCGAGCCAATAGGCAGCGGCCTTATCGCCTGCCTGATCGGCATCGGTGGCGATGAAGAGTGGTTGACAGAGGCTGTATTGGACGAGCCAGCGAAAGCTGCGCCCTTGGGTTGTGCCAATCGCCGCGACCCCGCTGAGTGGCTGCCCATGGCGTTCGAATTGGCCGAGCGCCTGTTGGGCGACCAACGCATCAATCGGGCCTTCCACCAGAATGCCGGGGCGACCTGCGCGGAAGGTATCAATGCCATAGGGCACGTTGCTGCTGCCAGCAATCGTCACGTATTTCATTCCCTCGTCGCGTGGGGTGGTTTGGCGAATCGAGAGCTTCCAGAGCTGTCCATCACAGAACCATGGGATGACGTAGCCCGCAGGCAACCACACGCCGTCTTTCGTTGGGTCTGTCAGTCCCCACTTGTGCAGCGGACGGTAGAGCGGCTTGGGGTTATAGCCAATCGCGGCAGAGCGGAGCGTGTGATCGGTTAGGCCGCGTTGGTGTAAGTAGGTGCGTGGCGAGGGCTGGCTCTCCCCATCCTTCCACAACATATCAACCGCGTAGCCAAGAAAACTCAGGGCAGCTTGTTGCCAGAGCGCTGCGGGTGGCTCACAGGCAGTCGGTGGCTCAGGGTCAGGGACGACTCTCGTCGATGGCCGTGATTGCTCGATCGTCAACCCCAGTGTGGCAAAAGCCCCTTTGATCAATTCTGGCCATTCTGGATGATCGTTGCTGGGGATAAAGCCCTGATCGCGCAGGAATACAAAATCAATATCCGAAGCCCACGGCTGGCCATCGCGACAACTGCGACACCACCAGCGGCCACCACGATCCCCATGCGGTTGGACTCGAAAGCGATCCTTCCCACCACACAAGGGGCAGGCTCCAGCCCATTCACCGCCATTGGTTGCGGCCACTTTGCGCAGGGCGGTGCGCTGGCCAACCAAGGAAAGAAAATCATCGCCCGAAAGATGCTCAATCATTGAACCCTCCCACGAGAAGTGTCACGAAGCGTCACAGAAGTGTCACGCAGCCAAAATCAACGATTTAGGGCTTTCCAATGGGATAAATCGGAGAAGTGTCACAGTGTCACAAGTGTCACAGTATTCTGGCCATTTTGGGAGCTTTGCAGGTCTCGCGTACATGTTCCTTATTAAATTGGACATGTCCCCTTGTGACACTGTGACACTTCTCAAGGAAGCGTCTCCCTGAGTGGGTTTCTAGCGTCACAAACGATGTGTGACGCTTCTGTGACACTGTGACACTTCTCATGCGCTATACCTCCAGAGTTGCATGGTGCGCCCATTGGCAGATTTGGTTTCAAGTACATCAATTTGGCCTGCGAGGCGTAAGACTTCCAAGACTTCGGTGATCTCTTTTTTGGACTGATGAGTCTGGCGACACAAATCGCGCACCGTCAATCCAGAAAGGGATGATCGTAGGATGGCAAGGATGGTATCGCCCAGTTTGGTTTCTTCACTCTGAATCCCATCGCTCCAAATCCGATGCAAGTCATTGCGCCAGCGCTCGACGATGCTGATCGCCCGTTTGAGATGATCGAGCTGCATCATCACGGGTAACTCAGGGCAATCCATCGCGGCCAGAATCATGGCCACCCGCAACACATGCCCCGGGAAACGGGCATAGCTGGCATACAAGGTATCGGGTAAGCCGTTATTGGGCAGGTCAAACCGGACGGCCTTGTCATAGCGCTTCCAGAGACTCATGACCCCGGACGCGAGGCGGATGGCACTGGGGGGATGCTCGTTATAGATCCGCACAAAGCGCTTGATATTCTCCTCGGGCACATCATCGATCAGTTCAGCGTCAGGCTTGGGAAACAGCAAATCAAGCTGTTTCAGGCCATCGAGTAGCGCCGGGGGCATAGTGAGTTCATCAGGGAACTCAGCATAGATTGGGTCGTGCTCAGGAATCAGAATTGCGAAGCGACTCCATAAGCCTTCATCCCATAGCTTTTCGCTGCGCAGATGTTCCTCAATGTTTTTCGGTGTGGTTGCGCCAAGGAATGAAAGACTGGCATCACGGATGGTTGTTCGGCCATGGGTGATCGTTTCGTGGGCCAAGTACTCGGGATTATCAAACAGCTTGAGTAAGAGCGAGAGCAGCTCGGCCATATACTCTTTTTTCATATCGCTGAAGAGAAATCCAGCTTCATCAAGCAGCCATGCCCGTTGAGCGGCTTGGGCGCGAGCGAGTAGCCATTGCTCCCGGTCGTAATCACTGTAGCTGTCCAGCTTGTCGGGAATGACGGTCGAAAACTGCTGGAGCAGCGATTGAGGGGTGCTTTTGTCGGGTAACAGCAAATGGCCAAGACCTGCGCGACGCAACACCCGCTCGACGACCTTCATCGCTGTCGATTTGGCATAACGCCCAGGAGGAGCCACAAACAGCGCATAGACATTGGGGTAGTACTGGGTTTCGCCAATTTGCAAATACAGCCGCCGCGCGATCGCGGTCGCCGCCAAAAAGAGGCCTGCCGCTTCATGAAAAATCGCGGGCGTGACCGGACTGGCATAACTGGCGTAGTTGATATAGGTATCGAGCCAGTGGCCACATGCGCCGTGCTGGCGGATGGCTTTGCTCAAGTCACTCGGTAAGGGTGGCATCGTGCGCAAAGCTGTGGGTGGCGCGGGGTCAACCACCAGCGCCGCAACGCGACTATCAACCCGCATCGCGGTTTCCAGCGCGGTTTGGACGGCAGCAGCGCCGCCCTGTTCAAAGGCATACACCAAACTTTGGATCATTGATAACCATTCGCCCCAGTCTCGGCTCAGGTCAAGGGTTTGGCCTGCGAGCAATTGCTGGATGGCGGTGCGCACTTGCGCGTATAACGGTGTCGTCATTGATCTATCCTCGGTGCTGCGGGAGGATGCTCACCACAGCACACTACTATCTCTATTGATGGGCAGGGAATGAGGATGCTGCCCCAATCGCACAATGGCCATTGGGGCAACTGGGTTTTACGACTCGGGCGTTTTCTCTTCGCCGTGGGCTGCATCAATCAAGAGGCGCTGAATTCGTTCCTGATTGGCCTCGATCTCTGCGAGCAGCAGGGCGATCTTGGTCAGGATGAGTTCGACGGCTTCGGGATTGTTCAAGTGATAGCGCTGATGCACCACTTGGTTGAGCAACTCTTTGGCTCGGATAGCTTGCTTCGACGATTGCGCGGCGTTCGCCAGCGCTTCGAGTCGATGTTCGTTCACCACGTTCGGCCAACGCAGTCGTCGCCGTGGCATCCACATCCCTTTCTTGGTGGTCGCCATTCACGAGGTCAAAGACAACCGCACGGGTTTGTTGGCGACGTTTGATCATGCGCCAGACTTGCCACGTAATAATGACCCCACCACCAATGCCAAAGCTGGCGATGATCTGGTGCTCATACTGGGGCCAGCTGGCGTTCGGCGTAAGGCGGATGGCGATCCCTGCGGCTGTCACGCACAGCAGGGTTCCGACAACCACTTCAATCCACGTCCAATCTGGCTCCAAATAGTGCTTGTAGCGTTCAAGCACCACGGCATACAGCATCGTGGCCATGGCCAAACCAATTCCAACATCGATGGGCATAGATCCCCCTATCAGCACGTTTTTTGTCAAAAACGTGCTGACTTTCTGTACACTTTTTCCCTTGTTTCTACCGGGATAGGTGGGCATACTGGAGGCTTATAAGCATGACTCCACCTTCTCGAGGAGGTTCACGCCTTGCCGATTTTGGGTCGCCTCATGGGATGAGAGTTGTGCATAGTGCAGAGACATTTGAATCGTTTCATGGCCCATCAACACCCGCAGACTTTCTGCATCAAGGCCTTTCTTGATCAGTTCGCGGGCGAAGGTGGCACGAAAGGAGTGGATCAAACGCCGCACATCATTGCGGATCTCCGCGTCGGAAGCTACGCGATCGAAGCTCTGGTGTACGCCGCTAATCGTCAGGGTTTTTTGCTGGCGATGGCTGACAAACAGCGCAGGGTTCGTATCCGTCCGACTGGCGATGTAGGTTCGAAGGACTTCTTGGGTCACGGATGAAATCCAGATATACCGATCCTTGCTGCCTTTGCCAAGAATCATGGCGCAGCCTTCCGAGTCAAAGCTGGTCCGGCGGAGTTGAATCAGTTCACTGACCCGAACGCCGGTATCCAGTAAGACACAGAGCATGGCTTTTTCACGAAGCTCGGCAACCAGCAGGAGGCGCTTAATTTGATCCATCGTGTAGTGGGCAGGTAAGCGCTTTGGTAATCGGGGTTTGAGTTTATCGGTCTTAACGGGTTGAATATAGCCTTCTTCAGCAAGCCAGCGCACGAGGACCAGGGCATCGTTGAGATAACTATAGTGACTGGTAATGCTGATGTTTTGTTGGGCTAAATACGCACTGTAGGCCCGCAATAACGCACGAGTGAGCACCTGATTCGGTTGCTCGAGCACCCAAGTACCAAACCGTCCTAACCGGATGCGGTAGGTAGTGATGGTAGCAGGGCTGCGGCGTTCGGCGATTTTGGCGGACAAATATTCTTCGATCCATTGCGTAATCATTAATCATGACCTCGATCTATCGCGGTATCCCAATGGGATAGCGTGTGCGTTCGCAGATACTCGACTCGAGGCCGCGCGGAGCGGAAAGAGTATGTGATGGGATACCCCCGCAGGTGGTGCTAAAGGGGTATCTCATGACAGGTCTTCAGACACACCGCGTTAAGGGGTGCTTGCACAACCAGCAATGGCGGTCGCCATTTTTTGGGTATAGCAAAGCAACCTACACGTTTGGTATTGGCAAAGGGCTGTGGCGAGGGTTACCGTTCCAAATTGGCGGCAACACAAAGCCAACCGTCATTCACCAATAGGTGTGAGGAAGACAGGAAACACACTGAGTCAAGGTCATGGGTATATCAAACTCAACCATCGTAACCTTGCATTGTGTCGATGGCGAGCGATGGCCGTCAATCTCCGAACGGCCATCTTTTATGAATTGGTTAAAGCCGGAGCGCATTGAATTATGAAGGCCGCAAGCGGCGTTCGTAAATAAAGAAGTCGGTGAGCAGGACTCCCAGACGACCTATGGTAAAGCTCCATGGATTCAATGATCCTGAATGCCCATGAAGCGTGGTGATAAGCAGCGTGTCATAGCATCTGTCCTGCTTATCCAGCAGGTGGCGTGTCGTAGCATCAACCACCTGTTATTGGGTTTCTAGCAACGAGCGCATGCCAGATCCAATGGGAAGACTATTGATTTAATAAAGCACCCGATATCAAT
The DNA here is from genome assembly GCF_003512625.1 of Herpetosiphon sp. Lineage (NCBI taxonomy): Bacteria > Bacillati > Chloroflexota > Chloroflexia > Herpetosiphonales > Herpetosiphonaceae > Herpetosiphon > Herpetosiphon sp. The sequence goes on from NZ_DOPT01000047.1 coordinate 17,349, forward strand.
AGTCCTGTTGGTAAGCTCGAATGTGTCGAGTCAAGTTAGGCATCAGCGTACCATATCCTACTCCAGCAGAACGTTAACGCTGTGTAAGAAAATGCTGGTTGGGGCGGCAGTGCATTGCAGCAATGTGGTGTTGCTGGTAAGCAAACGAATACAAAACCTCCTTCAAAGCAGCCTGTCGAAACAGGGTGCTTGCTTCGCATTTTAGGCGAACCTGTTAATCAATGGGTCCTAGGTTCGAGTCCTAGTCAGGGAGCCACTTCTTTTTACAATTGATAATCCCTGATAGCTCAGTTGGTAGAGCGGTTGACTGTTAATCAGCATGTCCTAGGTTCGAGTCCTAGTCAGGGAGCCACAACCAACAAACGTCCATTGAGCAATCACATGGGCGTTTGTCGATTAAGTACAAAAAACTGTACTCACGATAACCCTAAAAATAACTATTGCCATAGCGCTGACCCAACTCTCAGACCTTCATTCGTCTGTTGAAATTGGGTCAGTGCTCCTTTTTTAGCCGAAAAATTCAACGGGTCTTTTGCAATTTTCGAAATATTGAATACGATCATCTAGACCATTTATGCTTAATTGTAGAGTTCTTGGATTATCCCAAGAAAGGATGTTATGAAGCAGGCTGTTGGTGATTCATCGATTTCTTCGCCACCCCACCATGTCGATCCATCAACAAGCCGTCAGCGCTGGCTTGGGATTGCGGCTATGCTGCTTTCGGCGATCGCCTTTGGCTGGCTGGGTGTGTTTGCGCGGTTGGCCTACGCCGATGGTGCTGAGCCGATCACGGTGTTATGTTTACGATTCAGTATTGCCGCCGTGGTCATGTTTGGTATTTTGCGCGTTCGTGGTGAACGGCTGCCACGTGGAAAGCTGCTGATCGGCTTGATCCTCCTAGGCGGGATTGGCTATGTGGCTCAATCGTTGGCCTATTTTGTTGCGCTTACCATGGCCTCGGCGGGCTTAGTTGCTGTGTTGCTCTATCTCTATCCTGGCTTGGTTACCATAATATCGGTTGTGTTTTTTAAGGAACGACTGACCCCTCGGATAATGCTGGCGCTGGTGTTGGCACTGGCAGGCTCAGCGTTGGCAATTGGCCCAATTGGTGGTGGCAAACCGCTCGGCATCATTTTCGCCATCAGCGGGGCGGTGATCTACGCTATTTACATTACGGCGGGTAGCCGAGTTACCGCGCAGGCCGGAGCGATTCCTTCATCGACGGTGATTATGAGTGCGGCAGCGGTGGTGTATCTTGGAATTGTGCTTGCCCGTGGCCCGGTCTGGCCAGCAAGTATAGATGGCTGGCTAGCAATTATTGGCATTGCGCTGATTTCTACCGTGCTGGCGATTGTGATGTTTTTTATTGGACTTGAACGGATTGGCCCAACTGCTGGCTCAACGATCTCAGCATTGGAACCCTTGGTATCGGTAGGAGCAGCAGTCGTCGTCTTACATGAACCAATTAGCCTCTGGCAACTTGGCGGTGGCCTGCTGATCCTCGCGGCAGTCGTTTTGCTAGCACGCAATGCGTGAGCATGCCTGAACGACTTACAAGCCACCTATCAGTTTTTGATGGGTGGTTTTTTGGTTAATTCAGCAATCTGCCCGATTGACAATCAACCCGCGCCTGAATATAGTTGACAGTCAGCAGCCTTCAAGCCTTAGGGTAAATGTATGCAGCAAATTGAAACCTTATATCTACCAGATTCAGTCAAAAGCAGCTATCAAAATGTTGAAAACCAGCCACTTACTCAACTCGATAGCCTCTCACGGGTCAATATTTTAGTTGGTGCAAATAATTCAGGTAAAAGCCGTTTTATGTGCTTGCTAACTGAAACAGCCAATTTTTCAATTCGAATAAGAGATGTCGATTTTATCAATCGTACTATAGAAAATGCTATTGATAAAATTATCAATATTTATACTTTCATAGGACACCCACAAATTAGCAGATATGATACTTCATTTCTTACACAATTAAAATCAAAGCTAATAACTAAAAATAATACAAATACAAATAATAACTATCAAAACATTTTTGACGTATTTAATCATTTATCAGAATACAAATCAATATACGAGCAACTTAAAGAAATCAAAAATATTTCAAAAGAAATAGTTGAAATATTAAAATCTACTCAATTAAATCTAACAAAGAATATCTATATTCCAACCCTTCGCGGCTTACGACCGCTCAATAATGCTTATAATGATTTTTATAAACAGCAAACCCTTGAAAGCTATTTTAAAGATGCTGAACATAAACCTGAAGTTTTTACGGGCTTAGGACTTTATACAGAACTACGAAGCTATCTCCTTGGTGATAATGCAAAACGAAAGAAAATTAAAGAGTATCAAGAGTTTATTTCACGTAGCTTGTTTGAAGGCCAAGAAGTTACTCTAATTCCCAGTGAAGAACAAAAGATTGTGGTGGTTAAAATTGGCAATGAGCTTGAGCGCCCAATCCATGAGCTTGGCGATGGGATTCAATCGGCAATTATTTTGACCTTTTTGCCATTTGTGAGTCTTGAGAATTGCATTTTCTTTATCGAGGAGCCGGAGCTTTTTCTGCACCCAAGTATGCAGCGCAAAATTCTGGAGTTCTATCATTCATTAGGTCGCCATCTATTCTTTATGACTACCCATTCTAATCATTTGCTAGATATTACAATTGATATTCCTGAGATTTCAATCTATAGCTTTCGAAAATCGATCACCAGCAGCGACGATGACCAAACACCGCAATTCGTTGTTGAGAATGTTGATAACAATCAGAGCAGCTCCTTAGAATTGTTAGGAGTACGAAATTCATCAGTCTTGTTGGTCAATGCCACAATTTGGGTTGAAGGGATAACCGACCGTTGGTATTTGCGTGAAATGCTCCAAATGTATATGAAAACTTTGCCAAATCCAAAACCCAAGCTCGAAGAAGATATTCATTATGCTTTTGTCGAATATGGTGGTGGTAATATTACCAATTTTTCCTTTTTTGAAGAACAGGATAACGAAAAATTGATAAATATCAAAAATTTATGTGCAAAAGCTATCTTAGTTATTGATCATGATGGAGAATCTAAAAAGAATCGAAAACAACAACTAAAAGATAAATTAGGAACAGATTTAATTATCTTGCCTTGTCGTGAAATTGAAAATAGCCTACCACCGGAAGTTATTCGTTCAGTCGTAATTGAATATGAGACATCTACTCAAAAACCAAACCCCGAAATAAATTCTTTTGCATATACAGATTACCAAAATGAATCGTTAGGGGATTTTATTGAAAATTATGTAATAAAAGGTGAGAAGCATCGTCGAGGTTCTTATAAAGCTGATTCAGGAACCATTACCGATAAACTTGGTTTTTGCAAAAGAGCACTTAAGTATATTAATCCATTAACCGATGCAGAACTAGCAAAATTAGACACAGAGGAACGTCAATTGAGGCATTTAGAGTTATTTAAGGCTCTACCAGAATCAACTCAACAGATAATTATAAAAATCTATGACTTTATTGCAAAGCTGAATCCTAGCTAAAGGCCTAAGCATGCAGCAACCGACTTGGCACATTAATACGCATCAACAAACATGGCAAGTGGTTTGGTATGCCGCCGATGCCGAGCCAACAGGCAAGGCCCATGGCTCGGCAGGCATTTGCCTTACTCCTGAGCAACACGTTATCGTGGTGAGCCAAAATGGCCTCGATTGGGATGTGCCTGCGGGACGCAGTGAAATTGGTGAATCGTGGGACGCAACTTTGCGGCGTGAAGTTGCTGAGGAAGCTTGTGCAAGCGTTCAATCTGCCGAGTTATTGGGCTTTTGCCAAAGCCAATGCCTGACGGGAGTTGAGCAAGACTTAGTGCTGGTGCGAAGTTTTTGGCTAGCCCAAGTTCAAATCCAGCCATGGCAACCCCAATTTGAAATTCGCCAACGCCGCATGATTGCACTTGCTGAAATTTGGGACTACCTGCCACCGAGCTTTGTGCCAGTCTATCGCCATGTGTTGCAGGTAGCCCTGCTACTCAGGCGATAATTCCAATCCACGAAGAGAGTAGGCTATGGGCTATAGGCTATAGGCTGAAACACCCCAAAATGTTCCGCTAGCCAAAAGCCTTTACCCTATAGCCATTTTTCTCTGCGCCTCTGCTTGATAGTATCACTCTCCAACTCTATGCTCTACATTTATCATGCTTTCTTTTGCCTTTTGATTTTTGACTTCCGCCTTAAAAAACGCCCCTCACCTAAAATATCTAGGCAAGGGGCGTTTTTGATTGTGATCAGCTTAATTTAGCTGGCGATCACGTCTTGGCGAATAAATGGCATCAATGCAATTGTCAGCACTTCATCCATGGTTTCGACCGGAATCAATTGCAGATCTTGGCGCACTTTTTCAGGCAGATCAACAATATCTTTGGCGTTTTCCTTGGGTAAGATAAAAGTTTTGATGCCTGCACGATGAGCGGCCAATGTTTTTTCTTTCAAGCCACCAATCGGCAAGACCCGCCCGCGCAAGGTGACTTCGCCTGTCATTGCCACATCGCGGCGCACCGCTCGGCCAGTCATCGCGGAGATCAACGCAATCGTCAATGTAATCCCAGCCGATGGGCCATCTTTGGGCACTGCACCCTCGGGCACGTGAATATGGATCGAATGCTCGTCGAAGTAATTTGGCTCGATGCCCAACTCTTTGGCGCGATATCGCACATACGACATGGCTGCTTGGGCCGATTCCTTCATCACATCGCCCAATTGACCAGTGAGGCGCAATTCGCCTTTGCCAGTCAATGGCAAAACTTCGAAGGAAAGAATATCGCCGCCCGTTGGTGTCCAAGCAACTCCAGTCGCGACCCCAATTTGATCGGAAACTTCGGCCATTCCAAAGCTGAAATGTTCAGGTCCAAGGTAGATTGGCACATCAGCAGCGTCAATCAAGAACTTGGTTGGCTCGGCTTTTTTGGCCTTCTTACGGCGCTTCTTGCCTTCTTGTGGTGCTTCTTCATCCTGCGATTCAGCTACCTTACGGGCAATTTTGCGACACAAGGCCGCAACTTCGCGCTCAAGGTTACGCACACCAGCTTCGCGGGTATATTCGCGAATCAACTTCAAGATCGCAGCATCGGTTAATTCCAACTGGCTGCTTTCGAGTCCATGGAACTCGCGTTGCTTGGGCAGCAAGAAGCCTTGAGCAATCGCTAGTTTTTCGTCCTCGGTATAGCCGCCAATCTCGATAATTTCCATCCGGTCGCGCAGCGGCGCTGGAATTGGCTCAAGTTGGTTAGCGGTTGCCACAAACACCACTTGGCTCAAATCAAATGGAATTTCCAAATAGTGATCTGAGAACGTGTTGTTTTGCTCAGGATCAAGCACTTCTAGCAATGCCGAAGTTGGGTCACCACGGAAATCATTGCCAATTTTATCGATTTCATCAAGCATAAAGACTGCTTGACGCGATTTGGCGGTTTTCATGCCTTGAATAATCCGGCCTGGCATGGCTCCGATGTAAGTTCGGCGGTGACCGCGAATTTCGGCCTCGTCGTGTACCCCACCCAGCGACTGGCGCACGAATGGACGATCCAAGGCCCGAGCAATCGAGCGACCAAGGCTGGTTTTACCCACGCCTGGCGGGCCGACGAAGCACAAAATTGGCGAACGCATTTTGCTACCAGCGAGCTTGCGCACCGCCAGATATTCCAAAATTCGCTCTTTGACTTTTTCCAAGCCATAATGATCTTCATCAAGCACTTGGCGCGATTGCACCAGCGAAATCGCGGCGACTTGATCGGCATTCCACGGCAAAGCGATAATCCAATCAAGGTAGGTACGAATCACGCCAGCTTCGGGCGAATTCATGCCTTGTTGAGCGAGGCGCTTAATTTCGTGCAAGGCTTGATCTTTGACATATTGCGGCGCGTTGAGTTCGTTGACTTTGCGGCGCAATTCATCAATTGGATCATCGCCATCGTCATCTTCGCCTAGTTCACGGCGAATCACCCGCATTTGTTCGCGTAAGAAATACTCTTTTTGGCCTTGATCGAGCACTTCTTTGGTGTCGGATTGAATTTTGGCGCGGAGCCGCAACAGCTCTAATTGACGGGCCAAAATCACTTGCACCCGATTCAAACGAGCCAATGGCTCCATTTCATTCAACAATTCCAAGCGATCTTGGAATGAGAAGGCTGGGCCATAAGTCACCAAATCGGCCAAATGGCCAGGTGTCGTGATTCGGTGCACAAAGGCAACTGCTTCTTGAGGAATTTCGCCTAAATAATCGACAAATTCAGTAATTTGTTGTTTGACCGTATCCATCAATGCATCGACTTCGATGCCTTTGGGTTCCTGATCGGGCAAGTAGCGGCAAGCTACCCGATAGAAGGGATCGCTCTGAACACAATCAACAATCTCAGCGCGGGTAATCCCTTCGAGCACAATTTTTACCGTGCCATCGGGCAATTGGGAGAAATCTTCCAAGCGTGCGACCACGCCAACTTTGGGTAGTTGTTGGGGTTCGTGGCCCTTATAAGCTTCAATTTCAGCCTCAGAAACAAAGATCAACAAAACATGTTGATCGTCTTCCATGGCTTGTTCCATGGCCCGATAAGACTTGCCCTGCCCAACCTGGAGCGGCACAGTCATGTGCGGCATGATCACAATTTCGCCCAATACCACCAACGGTAAAGTGCGCTCGGTACCTGTACGAGGGCGGTCTTTTTCTCGGGTCATATCAAAAATCCCTCATTTCGTTGTGGCAGAATGGCCACACAGAGTGGGTTAAAAGCATCATAATACGTCTTTATAGTATACGCTAACTTATCTTAACGGCAAGCATCGATTGTCCTATTTTGGCATAATCTTGCTAATTTTAATACTCTGTTAGCACAGATCCGGCACTTTCGTTGGTTTCAAATTGCAATTGATACAAACGAGCGTATGTGCCCGCTTGAGCCAAAAGTTCGCTATGACTACCAAGTTCGGTCACTTTGCCGGCTTCAATCACGGCAATTCGTGTAGCATTTTTGACCGTTGAAAGCCGATGGGCAATTACAAACGTGGTGCGACCTTGCATCAAGCGTTCTAAGGCTTCTTGCACCAAACCTTCCGATTCGCTATCCATTGCCGATGTTGCTTCATCGAGAATTAAAATACGTGGGTTTTTGAGCAAAGCTCGGGCAATTGCAACCCGCTGGCGTTGCCCACCAGATAGTTTAATCCCGCGCTCCCCAACGATCGATTCATAGCCACCCTCGAAATTGCTGATAAATTCGTGAGCGTTGGCAGCTTTGGCGGCTTCAATCACCGCTTCCATCGGCGCATCAAGGTTGCCATAACGAATATTATCGGCAATCGTACCACTAAATAATAACGTTTCTTGCGGCACAATTCCAATTTGTGAACGTAACGAGGGCAAATCGACATCGCGAATATCAAAACCATCAACCGTAATCCGCCCCGCTGTTACATCGTAAAAACGCGGAATAAGATTAACCAAGGTTGATTTGCCTGAACCACTCGGCCCGACAATCGCCATGACTTCGCCTGGCTCAACTTTGAGATTGATGTTGCTCAAAACTGGAGTTGCAGCCTCGCCATAGTTAAATGATACATCCTCTAAATAAATTTCGCCTTCAATTGGCGGTAAGTTGATTGCATTGGTTTTGCTGGCGATTTCGGGAGCAGTATCCAAAATGCCGAATACGCGGGCAGTCGAACCAAGTGCTTCTTGCAATTGGCTATATAAACTGGTAAACGTGCCCAACGAGCCAGCAATCACGGCGGCATACAACAAGAAGGCGATTAAATCGCCAAGTTGCATTGTGCCATTTAATACTTGGCGACCGCCAAACCAAAGCACGAACACCAACGCGCCAAAGCCCGAAAACGAGACAATTGGCACAAACTGAGCACGGGTTTTGGTGCGGCGCATCGAGGCCGAAAAAGCATGCTCAATCGCTCCGCTAAATCGCTCAACTTCGTATGGTTCACGGGCAAATGATTGGACGATGCGCACGCCCGAGATGGTTTCTTCCAGCACCGATGAAGCTTCAGCCATGCGATCTTGGACTTCGGTGGACATATTGCGAATTCGGCGGCCATAGATGATCGCCAGTACAATCAACAGGGGAATCAGCAATAGGGTAATCGCAGTCAATTGCCAACTGAGATTAATCATCATAATGAAACTACCGATAAAGGTAATGCCATTTTGTAGAAACGCGGCAACCGCATTTGTACCGATACCCTGAATCACCGTGACATCGTTGGTGACTCGTGAAGTCAATTCGCCGACGCGGCGTTCGCTGAAAAAGGCCAATGATAGCCGTTGTAAATGCGAATAAACCTCAATTCGCAGGTCGGCGACTGCTCGTTCACCAACGTAGGTCAAAAAATAGCCTTGAATATAGTTAAACACCATTTGCGCGATGAATACGCCCATCAAGCCGATCGCCACTTTATCTAAGGCGGCGGTGCTTGAAGCATCTTTGACCGTTTCGACCAAATTGCGAATCGCCAATGGCATAACTAGGCCAATGCCACTTGAAATCGCCAAACACAACAGCGCCAAGCTTAATCGCCAACGATAGGGATAGACATATTGAAACATGCGCCGCAATTCTAAATGGCGCAAATTTCCCAACTGTTTCGGTGCTTGTGCCAGCATCACATCCATCCTTCAGCCAACAATACCCTCGTTGGCACGTATATACGTGCTTGCCCAGCAACCAGCAAGCGCTGTATGATCAATCAATCGGTTACTGATGATTGTACGTGGCTGATGGGTGATGTCAATCGCTGTGTTGGTTAGCAGATGTTACCACCAGCCGTTATTCGGTTCGGCGCGGGCGATATTGGAGCGCTTCGGCTAAATGCGCAGGCTGTATTTGCTCAAGATTAGCTAAATCGGCGATGGTTCGGGCCAATTTAAGCACGCGATGATAACTACGGGCTGAAAGTTGTAATTGTCGCATGGCGGCTTTCATCAAGCTTTGGCTCGCCGAATCTAGCTCGCAGGCATGGCGTAATTGAGCTGGCCCCATATCGCTATTGGTCAACATAGGATGTTTGCCAAAGCGTTCGGCTTGGCGTTGACGAGCTAAAACCACGCGATCACGAATTTGCTCCGATGGTTCGCTACTACGCACACTCGCAAGTTTTTCATACTCAAGGCGTGGCACTTCAATATGAATATCAATCCGATCGAGCAATGGCCCTGAGATACGTTTTTGATAGCGGGCAATTGCAGCTGGTGGGCAAACGCATTGGCGGGTGGGGTCGCTATAGTAGCCACATGGACAAGGGTTCATGGCTCCTATTAGCACAAAGTTTGCCGGGAATGTCAAAGTTCCAGCAGCCCGACTGAGCACCACGGTATGATCTTCGAGTGGTTGACGCAGCACTTCGAGCACTTGTTGGCTAAATTCTGGCATTTCGTCGAGAAACAGCACCCCGCGATGGGCTAGCGAAATCTCGCCTGGCTGGGGGGTGCGACCACCACCAACTAAGCCAGCATTGGAAATTGTGTGGTGCGGCGCACGAAATGGCCGAGTGCGAATAAAGGGCATATCGCTGGGCAACAAGCCTTTAACTGAATAAATTTTGGTCACATCTAAGGCTTCGTCGAGGCTGAGCGGTGGCAAAATTGAAGGTACGCAGCGGGCTAGTAAGGTTTTGCCAGAGCCAGGCGGGCCGCTCATCAACACATTATGCCCGCCAGCCGCGGCAACTTCTAAAGCGCGTTTAACGTGTTCTTGGCCTTTGACATCGGCAAAATCGACGTTGTAGCTTAGGCTTTCGGCGGCTGGCGGCTGGCCTTCGTAGGCTTCGATGTAGCGCTCGCCGTTGAGGTGCGCGGCAATATCAACGATTGAACGCACTGGAATAATCGTGATGCCGCTGAGCAAGGCTGCTTCGGCTGCATCGCAATGGGGCACATAGGCGGTTTGCAAGCCTTCGCGCCGCGCAATCGTGACCATTGGTAAGATGCCATCGGTGTGTCGAACCGCGCCATCAAGCGATAGTTCGCCTACAAACAAGGCTTGGCTTACATCGGCAGCAATTTGGCCTGAAGCCAACAAAATGCCGACAGCAATTGGCAAATCGTAGGCTGGGCCAGCTTTGCGTAAATCGGCTGGAGCCAAATTAACGGTGAGCCGCGAATCGGGAAACGAGCCGCCGCTGTTGCGTACCGCCGCTCGTACTCGCTCTTTGGCCTCTTGCACAGCAGTATCAGGTAAGCCGACAATTGTGAATGATGGCAGGCCACGACTGAGATCAACTTCGACTTCAACTAACGCGCCATCTAAACCTACCACGGCGCAACTCCAAACTTTCGCCAACATAATGACACCCCCATAACAAGCTGCTATCGGGAGTTAGAGCCACATGTTGGCGATTTTTGGCATGGAGTCGATGAAATTGAGGGAAATTGCCGAAATTTAGTTGACAGCAACCCAATCGAGCTTGACCAATTTATCGGCGACGCTGTTCATATCGGCACACCGACAGGCTGGTTGGCGTTGTACAACAATTTGCCAGGCACGACAAACGGTTTGCACTGGCCAGCAATCTTGGCTTGGTACTTGATGCGCAGCACTGACATGGTTGATAATTTCTTCAGCAACCATGTAGGCATCGTTATCGTTGATGCCTTCAGCTTCGCGAACAATCACGGCTAATTGGACTATATGGCTTGCTAATTTGAGCAAGACCCCACGGCTTTTAACACGTTCGGTTTGCATGTTCTGCGATCCTTTGGCACGAAGGATTGATAGGACGTTTATGGCAAATACCACGAATGGTATGCGTAAAAATCAATAAAAATAGCGGTACGGAATGGTATCACGTACAGCTAGGCACAAATCCAACCCATTTGCTCAAGTAGTCGAATGCAAAGTAGAGCGTTGCTAAAGAGCATCATTATCTCTAAATCTTTCTCTTATTGATAGTAAAACATTCGCAGCCGAATTTCAATAGATTTTTGAGCAAATTATTATCCAAATAATAAATCGTTAATAAAATTTGATTATCCCAAGGCCAATAACTATTTGCACTAGCATTTGATAAATAGCACAATAGTTCTGATTATTATTGATAAGGAGATCAATTCATGGCCGAATTTGCTGCTGACTTAATTCAAACCTTACGCCAAACCCAATCGTTGGTGGTGTTAACAGGCTCGGGAATTTCGGCTCCCAGCGGAATCCCGACCTATCGTAGTGCTGCCGCCGATGCCCGTTGGACGGCCTATGATCCTGATAAAGTTGCGACCTTCGCGGGCTTTGAGCGTGATCCGGTTGGAGTTTTTCAGGTGTATCAAGCCATGAAACGCCAGTGTGAGGCAGCTCAACCAAATGCTGGGCATTATGCCTTGGCGCAGTTGGAGCAATTGGGTACACAATTTAAGCTGTTTACCCAAAATATTGATAGTTTGCATCAACGAGCTGGCTCAAGCCAGGTTTACGAGGTGCATGGCAGTTTGGCTCGCACGATCTGTTCGCGTGAGGGCAACTTGGTTGAAACCTGGAATGCTGAGCAGCCAATTTGCCCGGCTTGTGGTGCGCCGCTGCGGCCTGATATTGTTTGGTTTGGTGAATTGTTGGATGCTGGAATTTTGCAAGCGGCCAAAGCGGCGTTTGATAGCAGCGATGTGGCTTTGGTGATTGGCACTTCGGCGATTGTTGAGCCAATTGCTTCGTTGCCGCATCGAGCCTTGCGGCGCAAAAAAACCGTAATTGAAATTAATCCTGATATCCCGTTGCGAGGGATTGCGACGTTTTCACTGGCAGGCAGTGCCGATGAGCTGTTGCCACAATTGATTAAGGAGGTTTGGAAGCTTTAAATGCCCTCACCCCAACCCCTCTCCCGCTGCGGCAGGCGAGGGGCATTGCTTAGGTTGTTAGCCTAAGCTGTTCTGCGCTTTGTGTCCTTCGCGGTTTCGTTTGTTCCGATCTCCAAATGTTGGTTATTGTTGCCACCAGCGCACAATTGGCCCTAAAATTTGATCAAAACGGCGATTGACTGAGGCTGTGCCTTGCAAAATTGGCCGAAACTGAGCAAGATTTTGTTGATTCCAATCATCACGTAGTTGATCGGCGGCACGAGTTAGGTTGGTTGCTAGTTGTGGTTGCAGCTGTTCGCGAGTGGTATCAGCATCAACCCAAGTTGGCTCGCCGCATCGAATCAGGGCAACTGGCCGTTGTTCGCCAGCAAATTCGTAGCGCAAGGCGATTGGCAAGCACCACAAATTGCCTGTGCGGGTGGCGATATCGGCGACCCCACGAAAAAGTTGGAGCGGACGGCGATCTGGCGGTATAATCTGACCCTGCGGAAAGATCCAAACTAAAGATTGTTTTTGTTGGAGCAGGCTGCTGGCGTAGCGAATTGAGCGCAAGGCTTCGCGTGGCTCTTGGCGATTAACTGAGAAACAGCCACACCAACGAAAGAAGAAATAGCGGGCCAACTGAGCTTCTTCCATCATTAAATAGTGGTGGCGTGGGTAGACTGTGCGAAATAATTCGAACGCCAGATGCCCATCCCACCAACTTGTATGGGTTACATAGGCCAAAATCGGCTCGCGGTTGCGCAGAATGTCAGCGGTTGACCCAACATTCAGCAATACTTGATCAAAGGTTTTGCGTAATGCAGGCCGGATCAAGGCCCGATAGACCAACCAAGCACCCAAACGATTCGGTTGAGCTGGCAAACGTGGTTGATTCTTGCTAGGGCTTGGTGGCATAATTAAGGTCTCATGCTAGTGACAATCTGTCCAAATAGTAGCATAGCTAAAGGAGCTTGGAATGGCTAGCGAACGGGTGATCGTGATTGGAGCCGTCGCCGCCGGAACGAGTGCTGCCGCCAAAGCCAAACGCACCAATCCCGATTTGGATATTTGTGTGTATGGCCGAGAAGCCCATGTTTCTTACTCTGCTTGTGGGTTGCCCTATTTGATTAGCGGGGCAGTTGCTGATTATCAGGCGTTAATCGCCCGCACTCCAGCCCAATTTGCCCGCGATGGCGTGACCGTCAAAACCGAACATGAAGTGATTGATCTTGATGTAGCGGCGGGGCGGGTGACCGTGCGCGATTTGGCTACCAATAGTACGTTCCACGATCATTTTGATCGTTTGGTGCTGGCAACTGGCGCGAGAGTCAATTGTCCACCAGTACGAGGGATTGAACTACAGGGGGTCTTTCGGTTACGCTCAATGCATGATGGTTTGGCGATTCAAACCTACATCAGCGAACAGCAACCCAAGCATGCTGTCGTGGTTGGTGCTGGCTATATTGGGCTAGAAATGGCCGAGGCCTTGCTCGATCGTGGGATTGGCGTAACCTTGGTCAATCGCAGCAAAACCGTGTTAAGCTCACTCGATCACGATATGAGCAGCCAGATTATCTCCCGACTTGAAGCTGCGGGCGTGCAATTGGCGCTTGGTTGTGGCTTGGAAGGCCTTGAAGGTAAGCACGATCGAGTGACCCATGTGGTCGCTGGAGGTCGCGATATTCCCGCCGAATTGGTGATTATCGCGACTGGGGTACAGCCGAATAGCGAATTGGCGCAAAGCTGTGGTGCTGAGCTTGGCGAGCATGGCGCAATCAAAATCGACCAATTAGGCCGTACTAGCGTCGATAGGGTGTATGCCGCTGGCGATTGCAGTACCGTTGATCATCGAATTCTCAATAAGCCCGTGTATTTACCACTGGGCACGACTGCCAATAAACAAGGGCGGACGCTTGGAGCCTATCTCGCAGGCCACGAACGCCCATTTCGCGGAGTTGTGGGCACAGCAGTCACCAAATTTGCTGATTTACATATTGCCGCAACTGGATTAAGTGTTGAGCAAGCTCTCCACCATGGCTACCACGTTCGTAGCAAAATCATCCATTCAACCGATCATGCGGGGTACTACCCCAATGCTCGGCCAATTACGGTTAAGTTGGTTGCCGACGCAGCTGACGGCACATTGTTGGGTGGCCAAATTATTGGCTTCGACGATGTAGCAAAGCGGGTTGATGTGGTAGCGGTGGCACTCGCGGGAAGAATGACGGTAGATGAGTTTGCTTGGCAAGACCTGAGTTATGCACCCCCATTTTCATCGGTGTGGGACCCACTGTTGGTTGCTGCCCAAGCATTGGCTAAAGGCTAAGCTTGAAAGGACATTCTGTGAGCATCGAAACGCTTTTTGCCCATGCCCGTGCTGCCATAAGCACTGGCCGGAAGGAGGAGGGGCGCAGCTTATTGATTTCAATTATTCATGAAAACCCCGATTTTGCGCCAGCTTGGCTCTGGCTCAGCGGGGTTTTGGAGGAGCCAGAAAAACGCCGTGATTGTTTGCAACGGGTGCTTGAGCTTGAGCCAACCAATGAAGCGGCGCTCATGGGCTTAGAGTTTTTGCGCTTGCAAGTCGTTGTTGATCAAACGCCACCAGCTCCGCCGGTTGAAAAATCAGTCGCAGTGGTCAAGCGTTTGGGCGAATATTTGGTTGAGCAAAAGTTTATTAAGCAAATCCAACTTGATGCAGCTTTAAGCGAGCAAGCCCAAGAAGCGCGTTATGGCCGCATCGTGCCACTCGGCGATATTTTGTTGCGGCGACGGTGGCTCACCACCCAAGCGCTTGGCAAGGTTCTAGAAGTGCAAAAAATGGCGCGTGCTCAGGGTGGCCATGCCAGCACGATCAACCGATTGGGTGAACATTTGATTGAGCAAGGCCTGATTACGCGGACCCAACTTAATCAAGTCATTGCCCGTCAAGCCGATTTGAAGGTACGCGGCCAGAATTTCCAGGTTGGCGAGTTGTTGGTGCTTTCGGGCATGCTCTCGCGTGATCAATTGCAACAAGCAATCAATGAGCAACAACATACCTTCATGAACGAGTTACCCCAACGCTAGCTTGGCCGGGGTCGCAGCATTATTTTGATTCTTCGCTTCCAACGCGACCCAAAAGCTCGTTATAATACGACAGCATGGTGCAAACCATGCTGTTTGTTCATTCAGCGCAAGCATCTGGGCCTCGGCTGAGATGGTTGTGAGGCAGCGATCCAGATGAATTTGCTTGTGCCATTGGGTTTAATTGGCTTAATCGCCTTGCCGATCATCGTGGTGTTGCATATGGTGCGCCAGCGCCGCCAACGGCTGAGGATTCCGACGATTCGGCTGTGGGCGGCATTAACGCCACCACCTGAGCGCCAACAACGCAAATTGCCCCTAACCTTGCTGTTGGCTTTGCATTTGCTGGTTGCTGCTTGTTTAGCCTTGAGTTTAGCCCAACCAGCTTGGATTTTTGGAGCCGCTGCACCACGCCACCTCGTAATTATTCTTGATACCACCTCTAGTATGGCGGCCAATCGCTCATTTACTCAAGCTCAACAACAAACCGAGGATTTGATTAACGATTTGGGGCGTGATGATAGCCTGGCGCTGGTTGAGCTGAATCACGAAGCGCGTTTGCTTGGCTATGGCGGCTATGCTGAACGCCAACAATTGCGCCAAATTGTGGCCGAGCTGGCTCCCGCTGGTAATAATGCCAACTTGGCTCAATCGCTGAGCATTGCCAATGCCACCCTCGCCAACGATCGCCAAAACCAACTGATTGTACTAAGCGATGGCGCATTGCCCGCCAACAGCACGCCGTTATCGGTTGCCGCCGAATTAGAATGGCGGATGTTGGGCGAAAGCACCGCCAACAGTGGCATTGTCAATTTTGCGAGCCGCCGTTTGCCCAACCAGCGCAACGCCCTGTATGCCCGTGTGACCAATTTTAGCGATCTGCCTGCGGCCCGAACCTTGACTCTTTTGGTTGATGGTGAAATTGAATCGGAGCAAAATTTGGTCATTCAGCCTGGTGGCAGCGAGGAGCGCACGTGGGAAGTAGCCAATGGCGAGTTGGCTGAATTACAACTTAGCCCTAACGATGGTTATGCGCTTGATGATCGGGCGGTGCTTGCGCTCAGTCGCTCTGGCTCATTGCGAGTTCATTTGGCCACATTAACTCCCTCGCCACTTGAACGAATGCTGCGCAGTTTGCCCAATATTGAGCTAAGCGTTGGCCCAAGCGTCAGCAATCAACGGGTGGATTTGACTGTGTTGAATGGAGTTTTACCGCAGCAATTGCCAACCAGCGCCTTGTTGATTGTCAATCCGCCGAGCGACCCACGCTTGCCAACCCAAGATAGTGTGCTAGGTGAGCAGGCTAGCAGCGCGGTCTTGGATGCCGATTTTGCTGGCATCGACCTTTCAAGTGTGCAATGGGGTGGTCGTCGCCCGATCAAGCGTGAAGATATTCCCGCAGGCTTGAGCAGTGTGATCGAAACTGATACGCAAGCGCCCTTGGTGCTGCGTGGCACATGGCAAGAGCGAGCAACCATCGTTTGGCTGTTTAATTTAGATAATGCGAACCTTAGCGCAAAATTGGCATTTCCTTTGTTGACAGCGGCCAGCATCGCCAACTTAACGGGTGGATCATTGCCTGAGCAACTGGCGGCGGGCAGTTTTGCCCCCAATACGCCGCTAACCCGCCCTGATAGCGAGGCCCAAGCGCTTGATCAGCGCCTGAATCAAGCAGGTTTGTATCGGGTCGTTGGGAGTAATCGTGGCGGGATTGCGGTCAACTTTGGCGATCCACAGGAGTCAAATCTGCAACAACAAACCCAGCCAACGATTAGCCAAAGCCCGCAACCTGAGGGTGATCGCTTGCCGCCCCAAGGTACGCCATTATGGCCGATGCTGGTTGGTTTGGCCTTGGTCGGATTGATTTTTGAATGGTGGTATAGCTTTCGATCGTAGTATTTGCTTGAAGGAGTAGCCCAATGACCGATAATCGTCAGCGCTTCAGCAATCGGGTAGCTGATTATGTGCAATTTCGCCCAAATTACCCTAGCGAAATATTCGTGCCCTTGCAACAACACCATGGCTTTGGCCAAAACTCAGTTGTGGCCGATGTTGGGGCAGGCACAGGGATTTGGAGCGAGCAACTACTCCAGCATGGGGCAACTGTCTATGCGATTGAACCCAACGCACCGATGCGCGAAGCCAGCTTGCAACTTACCGAGCGTTATCCTACATTTCAAGCGGTTGATAGCAGCGCCGAAACCACAGGCTTGGCCGATCAGAGCGTCAATTGGATTACGGCGGCTCAAGCATTTCACTGGTTTGAGCCACAGGCGACGCGCAGCGAATGGCAACGAATTTTACAACCTGAGGGCTGGGTAGGCTTAATTTGGAACCAACGTTCGCTTGATGGCACAGCATTTTTGCAGCAATACGAAGCGCTATTACACCAATTTGGCAGCGATTACGCCAGCGTCAAACATACCAACATCGAACCACAACGCATCGCCGATTTCTTTGGCAACCAACCAGCATGCTACACCGCCCAAAACGCCCAATATTTTGATCAAGCTGGTTTGTTGGGTCGGGCCTTTTCCTCGTCGTACACGCCCACGCCTGAGCAACCCACCTATCATCCGCTACGCCAAGGGCTGATTGAGGCTTGGCAACAGCATCAGGTTGAAGGCAAAGTAGCCTTTTTATATACAACAACGGTGTATGTCGGGCAGTTTAGCTAGATGTAACGGTTCATACTGCCCTTACCCCCTAGCCCCTTTATTCAAGGTTATGTTTTTAACAATGATTGGGTGGGAGTACCGCCGATTGCCATGCCCTCACCCCCTTAGCCCCCTCTCCCGCAGAGCGAGGAGAGGGGGAACCCATTCAGCATGAACGGTGGAACTCCCCTCGCCCGCCGCAGTGGGAGAGGGGTTGGGGTGAGGGAATTCACCTAATCAGTTACAGTTTAGGAATCCGTCGGGTGCGGGCAACTTGACGAATTGCATCTAAATTACAAATCTCGCCTACTTCGAATGTTGGTGATGTGGCATTGTGGACGGGGCGCATATTGATGATTGGCATAAAATAGCCAGAACGCCCATGCAACTCAGCGATGATGGCCAAAGCCAGTGGAGCCAAGCCTGGCGGATTGATAATAATTGGGATGGTTTGCCAATCGGCGGTTTTTAAGCCAACGCTTTCAATCAAATCGTAAGCCACCTCAGCCAAAGGCCGCATGCGGCTCACTTGGGTATCAACAAAGCGAATTTCGGGTGTTTCATCGACAATCGCTACAATTTGAGCAAACTGTTTATCAGTCAATGGATGCGCAAAGTTAATCAAAAGCATAGGGTTTCCTTTGTTAAATTCCACTCGAATAGTATCACTTAATAATATTTAATATCTTTAACTCGGACTCTTCATCAATAGTAGAGCCATTAAAATTAACTGAAAGAATTTGCACATTTGATGCATCTGCAAGGGCTAATTGAGATTTCCCAGGTTGTTCTGTAATAATTAGAATCTTATTTGAATAAATACCTAAGTGTAAACCCGTTGTATTAAGTTGTCTTATACCTTCAATTTTTTTACCTTTTTCTCCGAATTTCACTTCAATAATACCAAAATGATTACCCTTACGATAAATTACATCTAAATCTATCTGTCCTGAGAAAGAGCGTACAGCTGATAATATTTCAATATTATTCTTTTCCAGAATACCTATAACTGCTTGTTCAAAAGGTTCTTTTACTTTCTCGATAGACCAATTTTCTAAGCCTAAATGAACATCTAGCCAATCTTCTAGTGCTATACAAGGTGGTATAGAATCTTCTTTTATGAGATGGAATTCAAAATCTTTCCAAGCATATGTATGCAACTTACTTTTGCCTGCTTCGCTCTCAAGATAAACCACAGGAAAGTTATATTTTCGTGCTACCTGGGCAGCGGCAAATGACATCGGTTTTGTTCCACCAGTAACATTAAAGTAAATCTCATTACCTGCGCTGAAATTAGAAATACCTTCCTCTATCTGTCGGGTAATCTTTGAGATATCATAAGAATCCGTACATATAATTTCAGTTTCAATATTTTTAGATCTTAGAAGCGCCGCAGTATTATTAGCTTGTTTGACTGTTCCACCAGTATAAATAAGCAATGCTAAATCTGGTTTAAGGTGATAGATAGGAATAAGGTTCGGCAAAGGTTGGGCACCAACTAGCGATAAAAGAATTTTCATCGATGACTCCTTGAGTGAAAATAAAAATTAATGAAGAACCTTTTTAACTCATCAAAAGCGCTCTTATTTTTTATTCAAACGTTGAAGTAGGGCTTCGATTTGTTGCTCGTTCTTACACATTTCCCCAAGTTTCATTCGGCCATAACCACTAGATGTTTTTGCGCCAATACCCATATGCGTCAGGCCATTGGCTAGCAACGTGCGGGCGGCATCACGCCAACCTTCTACTCCACTGAGTGCTACCAAATAGTGGCCAGTTGCGCTGAGAAATGGAATAATCGTTGGGCTATCCCAATCGGCTGGCGGCATACTTTGCTCTTGATTCCTGTTGGAAAAAGCTTGCTTTTTGCTCTGCGCTTGACCATCTGTGGAAGAGACTTTTTTCTTGCCTTGATAATAGTCACGATGATGCACGGTAATCACATCGGAATATAAAGGGCCATCTGGTTTTGGGGTATCAGGAGGAATATACAAGGCATCGTAAAAGCTGACGCAACCACTTAGCTCGGTTGTGCCAAATAATTCGCGATGAAATTTGCCACCCTTAGCCCAATCGTTGATAGGAGCTGCATTGGCTGGGCTTTGGCCAAGGCGTTGGTGGGCGAAGCTCGATGCCAAACCCTTTAATGCGCTACCTGGGATGTAGGGCATGCCATAGGTGCGTTGCAAGGCAATTGAGTTTTCGAGCACACTTTCGGCTCCCAGCCCCACGACCATGCGACCCTTGACTTCCGCCTTCAGCAAACAAATATCGGGAATTTCCTTTAATGTGTTCAACCAGCGGGCAAAAAATTGTTGATACAGTTTAGAGCTATGCATTTGGTGCGCAATTTTGGTAACATCGGCAAAATGCTGGGGTAATGAATTAATTGATTGCTCTGCGTTAGTTAATTGCTTGGATTGGGTGGGCAAATAGCGATCAAGCCATAAACCTGCATTACAATCACTAGGCCTATCTTTTGTTGAAATATGCTCATATTTAATATCTAAACGACTACTTCTCATACTTCAGCTCCCTGCTCGTCATCAAGTTGATCAGTCGGATCAACATCAAGTACACTTTGAGCAAAGCGCTTATACCATAAAAGTGCATCAAGCACCTGTTGGGTTATGTACATATAATTTGATAGGTGTTGTTGGATACTATATTGAACAAGATCATTTGTATCTATGTTTATTGTTTTTGCAAGATGGCTTAGGAATAAACTAAATTCATCTTCTTTGCCAGTTTTCTTTTTCTTACTCCGTGAACTAATAAATGCCAATGCTTGAGTTAAACCAGCAGTTCTAATTAATATAGGCAATTTATGTGCTATGACCCCGTAGCGTTTGCGATTTTTTTTGTACAACAGTGCGAGTGTATCACCTGATTTAACATCCAGCTTTGGATATTTTTCTAGAACTTCTTCAATATGAGCATACGCTGAAGCAGCATATTGTTGATCACGAGTTTGAAAGACTGAATTACTCATGCTACTGCTCCTATTTCACAATCACGCGACAAATTCCGCGCCCGACGGTGGCCTTGCCTCCAAGCTGAATTGGTTTTTGCCACAGGCGTGGTAGCTCAGTCGTAATGCTTTGAATTAAGTCTGTTTTTGAGGCTGGCGGGGCAATCAACATCAAGCCAGCCAAAATCGATTCGGCTGGCAAAGCTTCTTCATACCAAAGTTGACCATCAGCAACTGTTTTGGTCTCATCGTTGAGCCGAATGCGGGCGGTTATTTCGGTGGCAGTATTCAAAAGGAAACTAAATACATCATCATTGACGATGCAGAAACGCTCAACAAACATCGTTTGCCACTCTGGTGAATCGCCAAAAATACGTTTTTTCAGCCAATCAGCCCATTGGGTTACTAGCTCAGCTTGATCCGCTTGAGATTCAAAATCTAAATCCTCTAGATAAATATCCTTGCGCTTTGCTGATTTTGGTAAGTTTGATTTAAGTGCTGATCCAGCAACGACAAAACATTGATCCACATCAGGGTTTTCGATCCAGCTTGGTGGGGTGTTTTCAGTAAAAAGATTTTTGATTTCGCGGGCAAGGCGATTGAGAATATACGGCGAAGTGACCCATGCGAAGGTGCCATACAAGCTACGCACTGGCATGCACAACAAGCGCAGATCGGAAAATTGAACAAAACCTGCATTACCAGTGGCGTTATCTGATGCAGTTCCAAAGATTTCATCTTTACGAGCGCCAGTGTAGCCATCGCGCAACGGGCCTTTGAGCGATGAGCCAGGCAAATAGGGCAAATTAGTGGCCTTTTCGCGAGCAATCGGCAAATCGATAACTCCAGCGCCTTGGCCAGTGCCAGCATGAAGTGGTGAAAGCGCATGCACAAAAACGAGTTTAGTAGTCATTATCGTAGCTCCTTCGCAAGATAGGCTAAAAATGCTTTAAGAATATCGGTTCCTTGATTCAGTAGTGAACCTGACGCTTTATTAGCTTCAATTTGCTTGATTTGTTGTGCTTCATTAGGTGTCAAGAGATGTTGAAAATCTTCGGTTTGATCGTTAGGATTGAGCAATGGAGTTCCACCCTTTTTCAGTTGTAATTGATTAGGGACTTGGGTTTTGCTCAAAATAAGTGCAATTCCAACATAACTTTCATCAGCACATTGAATAATCTTAATAATCAAAGGGCTAGAAAAGCGCTCAAAACCTTTGGGCACTAGCGTTGTATCATAAGGATCTCTAGGAGCATTAGGATTTTTTTTATCTTTACGATTGATAAAATGGAATATTATTGGTAATCCAAAGGCTGCCCGTGGGAATTTGTCAACCTTAATAATAGCTTCTTGATGATCATTAGATTGCTCCCCCGTGATTTCTCGAATAAAATCTGGCTCAGGCCAATGATTTCTACCAAATTTTTTGCCATACTGATTTCGTTGATGGCGAAATTTTTGTAACGTATTTATCATATTATTCCAAATACGTATACCATTTAAGCCTTTTGATGAGCAGAAAAATTTACTCTCGTTAATACTTTCTACAATATTAGGAATATCATTAATCCAATTAAAACCTCTTTTTGAAATATCTTCTGTATAATTTTTAATGTTTTGTTTTAACCATTGCGCAACTGATTCTGCATTTTGTGGTTTATTATCACTATCACACTGAGTGATCGAACCAAATCCACGTCGGGTACGACCACCGACTCCACCAAACATTTCCCATGCCCACAGTGCAGCCTGAATTTCCAGCTTATGATGCTGATAGTAGGTAATTTTTAATCTAAAAATAATCTTATTACGAATAGGATTGATAGGAGTTTTAGGTCCATATTTTCTTATAGCGTTCATTTCTGGTTTTAATGGAAAAGATGCATATGCAGGCGCAGTACTAGATATAGGCTCTGGGTTATAATTTCCTATAGCATTCTTTTTCATAACATATGGATATTTTTCTTCTCCATCAGAACTTATCTCAACAGAGATTTGAATAGGAATGATATTTTTTAATTTATTATTTTCTTGATTTTTATCATCTACCAGATTGCCAGAATCTTCATCCTCTCTTTCTTTTTCAGAAGAGAATGAAGTATTGGCACTACCCCAAATCTGAGCCTCTTTTGCCCGTAAATCATCAATTGAGCGATAGCCGCCGCCGCGAATAGCTCGCCACCAAAAGCGCAATTGACCGCGAATGCCACTGGCGCGAATTGGCGTAATTGGGTCATTCACCCCAGCCTTAACGCCGCCACCAAATAATGGGGTGATCAACCTATAGCTGCGGGTTTCGGTGATATAGGTGTGTTCGCCAACGGTAAATGCGCTAGGGTTCTTCCCAGCTTTATAGCTTGGATGCTCGTATGCTATTTTTAGTGGTGAGAATTTAGGTTTACGATTCATTTGGTACTCCCTTGATTTTAGCCAACTTCCCATCCCACGCGCCGAGCACTGCTAATCCAAAGCCATCGCGGCGATCTTGCTCAGCATCGCTAATACAATGCATCCAATAGTTGCGAACCCACGCTTCAATTGCAGCCGAATTTTCCTTTTCAGGGAATGTAAGGAAAAAGACCGTGCCAGCGGGAGCTAGGCGGCGGGTTGGTTTCGGCTTATGAATTGCTAAATCCCAGCCTGAAATACCTTGAGCACGCTTGATCGCGATTGCTGCAAGCTTTGGCTGGACACCTCGGGGATCTTCGAATAGCCAAGTTGGGCGATAGCCCTTTGCAAACATCGCTGGGGTGAGCAGAATTACACGGCAGGCGTTGGCTTTTACGATTGCATCGAGAATAGCTTGATCGCATGCTGGCAACTGACGCTCAGTTGGCTCCCAACGCGCCAAACGGCGTTCGCCGCCCAAAGGTGCAATGCTTGGCTGTGGAATAGTTAAACCAGTTGTATCGCGGTAATCGGCGTGCACATATAATGCCAAACGTCGTGCTTCTGCTAATCGTTGATCATTGGCTTGGGTAAAGCTCAAGCCACGGGTTTGAAATAGACGACCATCTTCGGCTTGTTGGCTATCAGGTTTAATTTCAACATGCGTCCGTTGATCAATTGGCAAGCCTTGAATTCCCAAGTCAGTGCTTTTTTGTACTGCGGCAGTTTGAGTTTGATCAATCAATCCTGCTGGATCTTGCAACCATTGCAAAAAACGCTTCCAATACCAAAAGTGCGGTTGCTCTTTGGCGGGCTTACGCGGATCGGGTTCAACTAAACCAACCAAGCCAAGCTCGTTAAAATCACTGACGAGCTTCGCAGGAGCCTGAATTGGGATTAAACGGCGGAGCCAAGGCACAGACTCGGATGGTTTATCTTCGATTTTTGATTCAGGCTCAAACAACAGTGCATCGGCGGGTGCAGGGCATAAGAATTCAGCTTCAGCATTGGCTTCATTTGGCTCTAACAACTCAACTAATACTGGCCCATAAATTTGAATTGGCTGTAATTTATTTCCCTGATGTCGGTTGTCATCGGAGTTACGAGTAAATTGGAGTTTTGAAGCATAGGCGGTTTGGGAGCGAATAACCCCAGCCAAAACCGATGGTGGTGGAAACGACTGAGTATAGGCGCGTGCTCCAGGTGTATTGTTAAATGGTCGGCCATCGCGCACAATCAACGGGTCACGTGGCTCAATCAGCCACGCTTGCTGAGTTGTAATTTCAGCATTGGCTGGTTGATCCGCGCTTGCCTCAGGTTGAATTGAATTGTTGGACACACTTATCAATTCATCTACTTGATCATTGATTGGGGCTACTAAATTTTGCGCAATGACTTGGGTATTGCTACTATTTTGCTTTTTGGCTTGTTGCTTTTGCTTAGAACGTTCGCGGCGTGTATTCATCACAATCCTCCGAAAACTTGTTGAATTAATTACCATTGGCGAGCTTTTGTGCGTCGGCAATAAATTCTGCAATAATTACTTCATCTGCAAATTGTTGGATCATTATGTGGGCTTGGGTCAGCGTTTCTGGAACCAAATCGTTAATCATAGCTAATAATTCTGTAGCAATCGCCGACGAGACCTTTATTCCGTTGCTTGTATGCTTGCGCTCGATGATTCGTTTGGCTTCGGCGTGAAAAATGTTGGCGGGCAAGTCTTTTAGGCGAATAGATAAATCGTGCAGTTCAAAGGCAAAACCAAGGGGGATTTGATCGGTTTGATGCCATTCAATTAATTTTTTAAGTCGATTGTAAAATGAATATTTGCTTTCAATCCATGAGCCAACGATAATTCGATCTGCACCGCCACGTTTGCTGAGGTTGATTGCCAGCGCATTTTTGCCTACAAAGCCTTTGGCTTTTTTCTCAGCAGCGCGTGCCAAATCTAAGGCATCGGATAATGGCTCAAGGTGATGGACAATTGCAATGCCAACCGAGAGCGTTGGCGAACGATCTGTTTTATCTTTAAAGTTACTTAAAAGCGTTTGAAACCTTTTAGCCAACGCATCGGCACATTCCAATGCAGTATGCAACGGTAAAAATGCTAAAACATCATCGCCGCCCGAATAGACTAAGGCTCCTTGATGTTTTGCGACGATGGTTGCAACAGATCGCTCTTCAGAATCATTCAAAGGATTGATGTCACGTTTATTATCTGCAAATTTTGCTAAGGCTTTTGATATTTCCTGATGTTTTTCAATTACCTCTTGGTTATTAATCACACTACCCATCGCATCGCCATCAGCATGGAGGATTGCATAGTAGGGAATGGGACGTTTTTTAACACCTAAAGCGGTATAGAATGCTTCCAATGCGTTTTGAGCATCGGATAGATCATTACCTTCTAATGTGTCGTTAAATCGCTCAGCAAATAAGAGTGATCCATCTATATTACCGAAATTCTTTTGTGATTTTGGGGTTCTTTCATTGTCAATATATTTTATCAGAGTGGAATTTGTATTGAAAAAATTAATGTATCTATTCCATGGATCAATAAGACTGATATTGGCATTTGCCTCATCATATTTATTTAAAAAGTTGAACATCGGAATTGCCGCCATATGTGAGGTACTTGGAAACCTTGAATCGATACCTTTTTGACCATGCCGTTTGAGCATATCAACGCCTGATAAACGTTCACCGACGTTGATGCCATAATCACGATAGAGCCTAGCCACGATTTTGGCGTATTCTGGCGAGGTATTCGCCATCCCAGCAGGGGGATAGTATTTTTCATCAATTACCGATTCACGTTCGCCATCGATTGAGGATTTTGGCGCGTTTGTGCCCCACGTCACCTCGCTAAAATTACGGGTATTTTTGCGGGCTGCCATTAAGTGCTCAAGCTGCTCGCGAGTTTTCGCATAATCAGTCCCTAAGGGCAGGGCAACCCAATTGAATTCAACCAATGCGGCGATTTGATCAGCAGCTTGTTCATCGTAGAACGTTCCTTTAACTTGATCAAATGCGCCATCACGAATCTGATTTAAACGTTGCTCCAAGGCTTGTTTAGCTGTGTCAGCAATCTTTTTAATATCGCCCTCTACCTTGGCCAAAATTTTGTTAGGCACATTGAAGGCACTTTCTGGCGCTAAATCTTGGGCTGGATTGGTTGGATAAGGAAAGATCAAATTGCCTTTAGCTTGATAAATGCTTTTTGCCGCTGCTTTGGCTAATTCGCTGAGTAGCCACGAACCAAACCAGAGGTCGCGGGTGCGACGAGCACTGGCGATGAAATCTTGAACTGGGCCAATCGCGATTAGTAATAAATGAGACATTACAACTCCCCAAAGAACTAACTGGCAACAGAGAGTGGTATAGTTGGCGTGGCTTGGTGGAATGGTAGGAGCTATGTCCTATCCTACCAAGGATTGTCAATCACAGCCTGTACTAGGTATAGATGCAATCTCGAGTGATTTTTTGTATCCAATGTGAGTATTTTTTGCTTAATTGTTGATTAATGGTTGCCACAACCCTTTGACTTTTGGCGTATCAATCGTTGATAATACAGGCTACGCAATCATGTAGCGGCGGGGGAAACTGTGTTTGCTGATTTGCTGCCTGATGGCACGATCCTTCAAGGACAACACGATCAATATCGGATTCTCGGCATCATCGGGCGCGGGGGCATGGGCGCGGTCTATCGCGGCGAGCGCCTCAGCGATGGCTCGACCTGGGCGATTAAAGAGATGCGCCCGCCAATCGAGGCCGCTCCCGAGGAAATTGCCGAAAATCGCAAGCTCTTTGACCAAGAAGCGCAATTATTGCAAACGCTCGATCATCCCAACTTGCCCAAAGTCGTCGATTCATTTGAGCAGGCTGGTCGCCCCACGCTGGTGATGGAGTTTGTCCAAGGCAAAACGCTCGAAGATAAGCAGCGTGAAATGAATGCGCCATTTTTTCAACGTGATGTGCTGAATTGGGGTGTGCAGATTGCCCGCGTACTCAATTATTTGCATAGCCAAAATCCACCAATTATTTTTCGTGATATGAAGCCGCCAAATGTGATGCTCACGCCTGAAGGTATTATTAAGCTGATCGATTTTGGCGTGGCGCGAACCTACAAAACCAATAAAAGTAAAGATACAGTAGCCATGGGGTCGGCGGGCTATGCGCCACCGGAGCAATATGGCAAGGGCCAAACCGATGCACGAGCCGATATTTATGCTTTGGGCGCAACCCTGCTGCATATGCTGACCAATCTGCCACCTGTGCCGCTGCAGACTCCTAAAGATGGCTCGTTGATTAAGCACAATCAATCGGTTACGCCAGAGATGGAGCAGGTAATTATTCGGTCAATGGCGATGGATCGCGAAAAACGCTTTCAGACCATGGCTTCGTTTGAGCAAGCGTTGTTGGCGGTTGATCGTGGGGTGATTGTGCCCGATAAGCGCGATGATCCCACCATGATGTCGATGCCCGCACCAGTTCTTAATAATCCCAATCCGAACCCAAATCCTGCGCCAGCTTGGGGTAATCCGAATCCCAATCCAAACCCTGCGCCAGCTTGGGGCAATCCCAATCCAGCACCAGCCTGGGGCAATAATCCGCCGAATTACCAACAACCAGTGCCCCAGCCTGCGCCACCATCGTGGGCACCGCCAGTTCAAACCCCTGCTTGGTCACCGCCGCCCCAAGCTAATGGCCCAATTTGCGATCAATGTGGCCGTATGAATAAACCCAATGCGCGGTTTTGCGCTGGTTGTGGTGCGGCAATCAAACGGGCTGTGCCCAAGCTGGTCATTACCTCGCCCCGCGCGGTGTGGGAATTGGCATTAACTCATTTTCCTTGCCGGATTGGGCGGCGTGATCCGGCGCAAAATCATCATCCTGAGATCGATTTGGCTGAGCATGATCGGGGCGTGGCCTCGCGCCGCCATGCCGTGATCGAACAACAGGGTGACCATCATTTATTAATTGATTTGGGCAGCATCAATGGCACAAGCATCAATGGCGTGCCGATGACTGCCTATCAACCGCACCATCTGCGGCCTGGCGACCGGATTCGGATTGGTGATGTTGAAATGGTTTTTAGTATCGAGTAGTTATGAAACGTAAATTATGGCTTGGGGCTGGCCTGAGTGCCGCCGCCAGTGCACTTGCTGGCATCGCGGCCTATGCCGCCCATCGTTTAAGTGGCCCAACTGCCGCGCTCAAACGTGAAACGCTGTTTGCTTTTACGCCGTTTGAAACCGGGGTTGATTGGGAAGAAGTTCGGTTTAATTCGGTCGATGGCTTGCAAATTCGAGCATGGTGGCTTGGCCGCCCTGAAAGCAAGCGGGTCGTGATTGGCTGCCATGGTCATCGGGGCCGCAAAGACGAGTTGCTTGGCATTGGTTCAGGCTTGTGGCGAGCAGGCATGAATGTGCTAATTTTCGATTTTCGCGGGCGTGGCGAGAGCGATGATTCAATTTGTTCGTTGGCCTATCACGAGGTTGGCGATTTGCATGGCGCGATCAAGTATGTTGAAGCACGCTTGCCCGAAGCGCAAATTGGGGTGATTGGCTATTCAATGGGTGCGGCGGTCAGCCTGTTAGGCAGCGCCGATCAGCCAGCGGTTAAGGCTGTCGTTGCTGATAGTAGCTTTGCCGAAATGGCCAATTTGGTTGATTTTGCTTTGGCCAATCGGCGTTTGCCGCCTCGCCCATTGCGAGCTTTAGCCGACCAGATTACTGCCCAACGTTATGGCTATCGCTTCGAGGCCGTGCGGCCAATCGAGGCCTTGATTCGCTATGGGCAACGGCCATTGCTGGTTATTCATTGCACTGGTGATACGGTGATTCCCGTGGTTGATGCCTATGATTTGTATGCCGCCGCCCAAGGCCCGAAAGAACTGTGGATTGTTGAAGACATGCCTCATTGCGGAGCGTATTTCGCTGATCGCCCAGCCTATGTTAAACGAGTCGCCGAGTTTTTCGAGCGCTATTTGTGACGAGGTGCTAGGTTTCAGGGGCTAGGGGCCAGAAATTGAGGAATTTAGCATTACTTTTTCTGACCCCTGACAACTAGCCCCTGACCCCTTGCTCACTACTGCATCAATGGTACGCGCAGATAATCATTGGGAATAAACAAACTGCCTTGGGTGATGCCCTGCGGCGCTGCCTTGCGTAATTGCTCGGCCAAAACACTGCTGGGTTGTTGGCCGAGCAAGGTGCGATCAAAGGCTGCAATAATTGCCGCTACTTGTTCAGCCGTTTCGTGCACAAATTCCAAGCGATAATGCACAATACCAGCAGCTCGCCAAGCATCAAGATGCTCCACAGCCGTTTGTGCTTCAGCACCAAACACCGTATTGCGACAGCCAACATCAGCCATTACTGGATGCGCCCGCCCATTCAGATCGCGTAACTCGACCCGATGCTTCTCGCAGGGATGGCCACAATCTTTGAAGCTCGTACCATTTGAGAGGAAGCGGCAAAACACACAATGCTCGGTGTGGAATACAGGCAAATGTTGATAGGCGATCACTTCAACCGCTGCACTGCCCAATTGCTCAGCCAAGGCCGCAACTTGGGCCGCATTCAAATCGTGGGTCGGCGTAATCCGCTCTAAGCCTAATTCGAGCAGGGTGTTGGCGGTAATGCTATTGGCGGCGTTCAGACTAAAATCGCCAATCAAGGCTGGGTGTTGCTCTTGGCGCAAGGCTTCGAGTAAGCCCGTTGAACGTACTACAATTTCGCAGCCAAGCTTGAGCAAAAAGTGAATAATTCGTTGTTCGCTAGGTTTGAGCACCCGTGGGCTAGCCACGCGCACCGTAATTCCATGAGCTTGGACTAACTCGACTGCTGGCTTCAAGCCATACAATTCCAAATAATCGAGGGTGATGCTGTCCGGTTTGGCGGCGATGGCAGCTTGTAATTGCTCAGGCGTGCGTACCAAAATATGCAATTGAGGCGTATTGCTGAGGCTTGGAGTTGCTTGAACAGTTTGCTGTGCTTGGGCCAAAACCTCAAGTGGCGCTTGAATCTGGCGCGTTGGCGTGGCGGCTTGCAAGGCACTAAGTTGTTCGATTGCTTGGCGGCGCAGGTTATTCAGCAACGAGCTGGGCACAAACGGCTGGCCACTACTATCAACATTCATTTCGGCCAAACTGTAGGCGGTATTACCCAAACGGCTAGCTTGATCAAACAGAAATTCGTTGGTCAAGGCGCGGTTCTGCGAGCGTGGCAATGGCTCAGGCGATTGCACGGTTACGCTGAATTGAGGATAATTGCTGACCGTCCAGGTTAATTGTAAAGGCTGGCCTTCGTGGGCTACAACATGCACCTGCAAAGGTTGTTTGGCGACAGGCGCGGCGGCCTCTAAAAACGGCTTGGCAGCGCGATCAAGCTCAGGATCGTGGCTACGCCAAATCAAATCGCCAATGCGAATGCGGTTAGGCTTGATTGCTTGCGGACCGAAACGTAGCTCAATTTCGCCAGTTGGCAAGGCTTCGATGCCATAAATTCGCCCACCTTCTTCACGTTCTTCAGGGCTGCGCCAGTTGGCGGCATCAAAGACCACGCCATCGCCAGCCTTGAGCGGGGCGATGGCGTGATTTTCGTGGGGCTTGAGCACAATCCGTTCGCCATAGATATCGCTGACAGTACCGATCAATACGCCACGGTGACGCGGTGCACGGCCATTGACTACGGTTTGATGATTGGTTCCGCCGATGAAAAATGTGCCTAAGCCACGCGAATAGACTTGCTCTAATTGCAACTCTTCGGCGGGTGTAATGCTCAAGGGCAAGCCAGCCCAAGCCTCATCAACCGCCTTGCGATAGGCGCTGGTAGTCAAGGCCACATAATCGGCATCTTTGTAGCGGCCTTCGATTTTCAGCGACGAAATACCCAATTTGATAATATCGTGCATCAAGGGCACAGCATACAAATCGCCTGGCGAGAGCAAATACCGTGCATCGGCCAAGGGTTTGTGCTTGCCATCAACCAATAATTGGTAGGGCAACCGACAGGCTTGAGCGCATTGGCCGCGGTTGGCACTACGCCCGCCCCATGCTTCCGAGGAGAAACATTGGCCCGAATACGAGACGCACAAGGCTCCATGGACAAACATTTCTAGCTCGCAATCGGTGGCTTGGCGAATTGCGGCAATTTCAGCCAGCGATAATTCACGGGCCAAAACTACCCGATTGGCTCCGAAACGACGCGCTAATTCAACCCCTTCTGCGCTGGTGATGCTCATTTGAGTGCTGCCATGCACTTCCATTTCGGGGGCGATTTGGCGGGCAAGCTGAGCGATGCCAATATCTTGCACAATCACCGCATCGGCTCCAGCCTCGGCAATTGCTGCCAACGAGCGGGTGGCTTCGCGCAATTCGTGTTCAAACACCAAGGTATTGAAGGTCACAAAGCCGCGCACACCACGTTGATGCAGGGTACGCATTACGTCGGGCAACTCGCTGAGCGTAAAACCCACCTTGGCGCGGGCGGTAAAATGCTTCAAACCAAAATAAACCGCATCTGCACCTGCTTCGATTGCGGCATGCAACTGCGGCCAATAGCCCGCTGGACTCATCACTTCGGGCTTGGAAAAACGGCGTTGTTCGCTCATGAAGTTCCTACATCTATTGTGGTAGCAATTGGGATTGCATGGGATTAATCATCGTTGGGATTAAGCTTAACACATTTTAGCCAATTGGTTATTTTATGATCTTCTCGCTGACCTCTAATATCGGTTTCCTAGCTCTTTGATTCGCCACCCTTCCGTCCCTCCGCCGGAGGGAAACGCAGTGGGTTTTCATCCCCCTGCACCCCCTAAAGTTCAATTTTTGATTTTCAGTGGTTGCCTGATGAACCTAAAACTGAGTGATTCCCGATCCCCAGCCTGCGTGCTTTTTGCGTTCTTCGCGGTTCCTGTTCCCTAATCCCTGACCCCTGCTATCTGAACCCCGAACCCTGATTTCAAATGTGCCCATGATTGTGCATCAAGCATGGCCCAACTTCTGCTACAATAGAAGTGGGAACCGTGTGTTGATGCGTGCAAAGTCGCATCCTTGAGATCAAAAGGAGTCCATACAATGGCTTTTGAACTGCCAGCGTTGCCCTATGCAACCGATGCCTTAGAAAAAGCAATCGATGCGCAAACCATGGAAATTCACCATGGCAAGCACCACGCTGCCTATGTGAATAACCTCAACGCTGCCTTGGAAAAATATCCCGAATTGCAAAGCAAATCATTGCACGAGTTGATCAGCGATTTGAACAGCTTGCCCGAAGATATTCGCACCGCTGTGCGCAATAACGGCGGCGGCCATGCCAACCACAGTTTGTTCTGGAACATCCTCAGCCCAAACGGCGGCGGCGAACCAACCGGCAAACTTGGCGATGAAATCAACGCGACCTTTGGCTCACTCGATGCCTTCAAGGAACAATTTGCCAAGGCTGCAACCACTCGCTTCGGCTCAGGCTGGGCTTGGTTGATTCGCACTAGCGAAGGTAAATTGGCCGTAACCAGCACCGCCAACCAAGACTCACCAGTCATGGAAGGCCAAACTCCCTTGTTGGGCTTGGATGTTTGGGAACACGCCTACTACTTGCGCTACCAAAATCGCCGCCCCGACTACATCAAAACGTGGTGGGAAGTGTTGGATTGGAACAAAGTTGCTGAAAACGATAAGTAAGCCTGATTAACCACAGGTTTGAGCACGGGTGGTTGTTGCCATCCGTGCTTTTGAGTTAAGGAGGATACAAATGGCGTTTTGGTTGCTCAAAACTGAGCCAAATGAGTTTAGTTGGGAGGATTTGCTGCGCGATGGTTCGACGGTTTGGAATGGCGTAACCAACGCCCAAGCCTTGATTAATCTGCGTGCCATGCAGCTTGATGACCAATGTTTGATCTATCACAGTGGCGATGTACGGGCTGCTGTGGGCATTGCGCGGGTTAGTCGCACCGCCTACCCCGACCCCAACAGCGAAAACCCCAAGCATGTAGTGGTCGAGATTGAGCCAGTTGGCCCGCTTGCTCAGCCAGTAAGTTTAGCCCAAATCAAAGCCGAACCCAGCTTGGCCGATTGGGCCTTGGTGCGTCAATCGCGGCTTTCGGTTGTGCCATGCAACCCTGAACAATGGGCTTGGATTATCGCCCAAGCTTGATCCTAAAATGCCGTTGCCAGGTTGGGAACAATCTAGCTAGCTAGCACGTTAGGCTAGTGCAATTGCAAACAACGAGAACGTTCTCCCGTGGAAATCTGGCAATGGAGCTAAAATACATGATCCGTCAATCAATTCTTGGTTTGGGCCTTGGGCTGTGCGCGAGTCTCTTGATCGCTTGTGGCGCGAATCAACCAACCGCCGTGCCTGCGGCCAATATGGTTAATCCGGCTTCGGCATTTTGTACGCAAAACGGGGGCACGCTGAATATTCGCCAAGACGCAGCTGGCAATCAAACGGGTTTTTGTGGCTTTCCCGATGGCAGCGAATGTGAAGAATGGGCCTTTCAGCGTGGCGAATGTCGCCCAACCAGCCAAAATCAAGCAGGCAGCGATGCCAGCGTCAAGCGGCTGACCATGCAAGATAACAATAGCAAAATTACCCTAAAAAAAGGCGAGATCATCGAAATTGTGCTGGCAAGCAACCCCAGCACGGGCTTTGCTTGGAGCACTGGCCCTGATGCTGGCAAACTGTTGCAGCAACAAGGCGCAGCGCAATTTCAATCCTCAGATCCGAATCCAAAACCAGGCTCTGGCGGCACTGAAACCTTCTATTTCCAAGCGGTCGAAGTTGGTTCAGGCAGTTTTGCCTTGGCGTACCAGCGTGGCTTTGAGAATGCTGACCCCAACCAACTCTTTTTAATTGAGGTTGAGGTTACCGAATAACCAAACTTGCCAAGCAAACCCTTCTCTCGCTCCTAGGAGAAGGGTTTTACTTTGGTTTGGTGGTGATAATTGCGGCTACCCGCAAGACCTGATTACTGGTACTTGTGTTGATGATTGCAATCTCCAGCTGTGGATTTGAACGCAGGCGCTTATCAATCTCTTGGTTGAGGGTTGAGCTAAGCATATTTTCAATGATCGAGCCTGGGATGCTCAGCCGACCATTTTCACCTAGACCAACATGTTCGGTTGTTACCACCAACTTGCCATCGATCGCGGCAATTTGGGTACGGGCTTGAATATCTTGCACGCCAACCAAGGGCAATGGGTAGCCTAGCGTGACAGTCATTGCCACCCCGCCCTTGGGATGATTGCCCAAAATCACTTGGGGATTTTGAAAATCAGGGTTGGTCGCAATCGCTTGTTCGATATAGCTATGATCAATATCGACGCTGATATCAGGTCGTTCGTCGGGTACTGGCGACGGCGTGCGAGCCTCATTCGTGCCGCCAAAAATCCACAAAGCGATAATCCCGATGAGCGGCAAGATCAAGCCTGTACTTAGAACGCCCAGAATAAAACTCCACCATGATTTAACCCAGCGCCGCCGTGGTTTGGCTAGTTTGGCTTGCGGCAATGGTCCAGTTGCGGCACTTGGCTGATTAATTTTTGCACCACAGGCAGTACAATGCTGAGCTGTATCCCGAATGTTGGCTTGGCACGCGCTACAAATCATGCTTCCTCCTGCACGGATTGCGCCAGAATAGTTAGCGGGCGAGATAGACGGCCACAATCACCGCTGCAATTACAAGGCGGTAAATAATAAACGGCAAAAACGAGTTGGTACGAACATAGCGCAGCAAAAAGCCAACCGCTAATGCTCCCACCACAAATGAGACGCTAATTCCCAGCCAAAAGGGTGCAGTCAATTGCGAGCTATCAATATCGCGCAATTTAAGCACACCTGCCCCAAAGGTAATGGGAATTGCCATCAAAAACGAGAAACGTGCGGCAGTTTCGCGGGTAAAACCCAAGGCACGCCCCATCGTCATGGTACTGCCAGAGCGCGAAACGCCAGGAATTAATGCCAATGCTTGAGCGCAACCAACCAACAAGGCATGTTTCCAAGTCAAGTCGCTCAGCTCATAACGGCGCGGGGCAAAGCGATCAGCAATATAGAGCACAACGCCCATAATGCTCATTGTGCCAGCAATCACCAAATATTTATCAAGAAAATACTCTTCCGCCAAACTATCTAAGAGCAAACCGACAATCCCAGCTGGAATTGATGCCAGCACGATAAACCAAAACATGCGGCCTTGTTGGCTGCGTGGTTGATGCATATGCATAATTAAATTCAGCCAATCGCGCCAAAAAAACAACAGCAAAGCAATTAATGTGCCCATATGCAGCGCAACATCAAAGGTTTGGGTTTGAAAAAAGGGATCTTGCCAATCAAAAAACCATGGCACAACAATTAAATGTGCCGATGACGAAATTGGTAACGGCTCGCCCAAGCCTTGGACAATGCCCTTGCCGGCGGCAATTTGATACTGGCCTGTTAATAAAAAGGCCGTCACCAGTGTCAAAAGCAGCACAATCCCCAAAGGAATCCAAAGTTGTAAGGCCTCGCGACGTGGCGATAAGTCGGTTTGTTCGAGTGATGTCTGAGCCATACCTCATCCTTGAAATGTTCAAATTAACGATCATCGAACCGATGATCAGCGTTTGCATTATACGCAGGATGCAGCGGATGGCAATTGAAGCAGTGTGGGGTACAAATAGGCGCTTGAGGTATGAATGCTAGGCAGCAGCGATTAATGCCGCATATTTGTTTGGCTGCTGCCCAATGAGCGGTAATACTTGTTAATCAGCAAAAAAAGCTTGAATACAGTCGATTACCTGATCAACTTCGGCATCGCTGAGTTCAGGGTAGCATGGCAACGACAGAATTTCATTGCTTAAAGCTTCGGTGATCGGCAAGCTCACATCTTGGTAGCGCTCGGCCCAAGCTGGCTGTTGATGGTCGGCGATTGGGTAATGCACATCGCTGCCGATACCTGCTGCTTGTAAATGTTGGCGCAGGGCATTGCGTTGATCGGCGGCGACGCGCACCACATACAAATGCTGGACATGCTGAGCAGTATTAAGTTGTGGGCATTGCAGCGGAGTTGCGGCTAAACCAGCGTTATAACGAGCAGCAAGGGCTTGGCGACGGGCATTTTGGGCATCAAGATGAGCTAATTTGACGCGCAAAATGGCTGCTTGAAGTTCATCGAGGCGGCTGTTGGTGCCTTTTTCGATGGTTACTTGATATTTGCTGGACCAGCCATAGGTGCGCAATTGTTTGATTTGGGCGGCTAAGGCATCGTCGTTGGTGATAATGGCCCCGCCATCGCCCAACGCTCCTAAATTTTTGGTTGGGTAGAACGAAAATGTGGCTAAAGCGCCGAATGTGCCGACGTGTTGGCCTTGGTAGCGTGCCCCGTGGGCTTGGGCACAATCTTCGAGCACTGGCAATTGGTGGTCGGCGGCAATCGCCAAAATCGCCGAAAGATCGGCAACCTGACCATACAAATGTACCGGCACAATGACTTTGGTGCGTGGGGTAATCGCAGCCGCTAATTGACTGGGATCAAGCGTATAGCTCACAGGATCAACATCAACATAGCGTGGAGTTGCGCCAACGGTATGGGTGGCGAAGGTGGTGTAACTGCCAGCGTTGGCTACGGTCAGCACTTCGTCGCCAGCTTGCAAGCCCAAGGCCCGTAGCCCTAAAATCAAGGCATCGGTGCCAGTTGCCAGGCTAATGCAATGGCGTGCGCCACAATATTCTGCCCATTCAGCTTCAAAGGCGCGAACTTCTGGGCCCAAAACAAACCAACCGCTGCGCAACACCCGGGTGCTGGCTGCTTCGATCTCCTCGGCCATGGTGGCGACATGTCGCCCAAGGTCGTTAAATGCGATCGACATTACTCTGCTCCAAAAAGAACAGCCTCGCTACTGCGAGGCTGCGAATTAACAGCGATAGGCCAACTTTAACCGAGAGCAGGCTGGTTCGTCAAGCGGTGCGGCTGCGGCTTTCGCGACTTTCATCATAGCCTAGTTTGATCCAGCCTTGTTGAATAGCGTGAATAACGGCCATCGTGCGATCGTTGACTTGGAGCTTGCTAAGAATTGAGGTGATGTGGTTTTTGACGGTTTGGCCGCTGATCGACAGCTGATTGGCGATTTCTTTGTTGGAAAGGCCACGGGCAATACAATCGAGAATTTCAATTTCGCGGCTGGTCAATGGCGCAAACATCGACGAGGTATCTTCGCTGTTGTTAGCCACGTTAGAAAGCTCGCGGAATTGGTTGAGCACGCGGGTGGCCACATGCGGCTTTGACATGACGCTTTCGTTGATCACATAGCGGCCATGGGCAACATCGCGAATCATGCCCACCAGCTGCGTGGGATCGATTTCCTTGGAAGCGTAAGCAGCAGCGCCAGCCTTGATGGCGTTGAACAATTGCTCATCATCGTCGTGAATACTCAACACAATGATGCCCATGCGTGGAGCTCGGCGTTTGAGCACGCGAGCAACTTCCAAGCCATTCAAGCCTGGCAAATTAATATCTAGCAACACAACATTAGGGCTGAGGGTTTCAGTGAGCTTAATGGCCTCAGCGCCATTTTCAGCTTGGCCGATCACCTCGATATCTTTTTCTTGGCCGAGGCTCCAGCAGATGCCTTGGCGAAAAAGTGGATGATCATCAATGATAAGAACGCGAATTAGCTCCATGGGTATCTCCTTCTGGATGAGCTTAGATCGTAATCCGAATAGTAACTTCAGTGCCAGCCCCGGGGCGTGAAGCAATTGCAAAATCTCCGCCAAGTAAGGCGACTCGTTCGCGCATACTGGTCAATCCCCAACTCTCTTTGCCAGAGCGCCGCACAACTTCTCGTGGATCAAAGCCCGGGCCATCGTCGCGGATGGTGACGATCAGCAGGTTGCCTTGCAACATACTGCGGATCAAAACATTGGCATTGCGAGCATGTTTATGGATATTTTGCAATGCTTCTTGTGTTACCCGATAGAGCACAATCTCAGCTTCAGCCGGAAGGCGGTTTGGCCAGTGGAGCAGGTCAATCGTAACTTTGACCTTCGTGGTTTGTTGGTATTTTTGAACATAGTCAGCGAGGGCAGTAGGGAAGCCTTGGTCGAGCGCGCCCGGCCGTAAATCGGCGATAAAGCCACGAACTTCGTGCAAGCCTTGGCGGGCAGCGCTGCGTAGTTCGTGCAAAAATGGCTCGATCTGCGGCGAATTGCTTTGATGCAAATTCATAGCATGTTCGAGGCCCATCAGTACGTTCGCTAAAACTTGGGCTGGCCCATCGTGTACTTCACGGGCCAGGCGTAAGCGTTCGTCTTCACGGCCTTGGATAATTTGACCACGTAAGGCCAAGGCCCAAGGGTCATTTTGTTGGCCTATTGTGGTTGTGCCACTGAGGCTGGTGCTGCTCATTTCGATCTGGCGAATTAATTGTTCGAGCCGCTTGAGGGCTTCGGCGGTGGCACTGGTTTCAGCATCGAGGTTGGCCATTTTGCTGCGTAGCTCGGCCTCTTGTTGGCGCAACCGCCCGACCGCTGGCGTTCCAAGTTGCTCGGCGAAGGTGCGCTGAACCGCTAACTCATCGGCAGTTCGATACATCTGACGACCTTGTTGGGCAATTGCCGTATGGCGCTCGCGCAGTTGGGCGGCCTCACCTCGCAAGGCCTGCAAGGCATTTGCCAATTGGGTCTGTGCTTGTGCAAGTAACGCTGCTGCATCGGCCACAAGGACTTCCTTCCTACATGGTGCTAGTTCTGAGATCTGAAGTATAGCACGCTGTACGGGTGATGCAACAGCCGATTGGCGATAGGAATAGGGGTGATCTTAATCGGTGGATGGGGTCAAAAGTTAACAATAATTAATCGCTCGGTTTTTTGGTGTAGTCTAGCCTATTAACCATCAATAGTTCCAGCCGACGGAATAGCCTGCTTTTCAGGGCGAATCTATTCCGTCGGATGCTAGAGATGCTGATTAGGGGGTTAGATAGATTAATTGGCGCTTTAACCGCTATACCACATCGACAACCCAGGTAATCCCAAAACGATCGGTAAGCATGCCAAATAGCTGTGACCAAGGCGTTTGGGTAATCGGCTCGATGATTGTTGCCTGCTCAGCCAGTTTGGCCCACAACTCCATAACCTCGTTAACCTGTTGCCCACGGAGCGAGATAAAGAATGATGCTTGAGTCAGCGTTAGCCCATGGGCGCGGGAAGTCACGGTTTGTAGTGCGGGTAGCTGCTCTGTGGTTGGAACATCGTAGGCCATCAGCCGGAAACCGCTGGCCGTCGTTACTTGTCCCCACATAATCGTATCAGCGATCGGCGTGTCTTTTGGTGCACCAACGTCAGCGTAAGTGGTAAGCACAAGCTCCCCTTCGAACACAGCCTGATAAAACTCAAGCGCTTGACGGGCATTGCCATGAAAGTTGAGATGAGGGGTAACAGCGATCGTCATAATTTGCTCCTTGGTCATTCACGACTGTCACTATTTGCTGTGTCAGTCATTCATAAATTGATCTTACTCCGTGAGTATAATGTATAATGCGGTCAGAATTAGACCTAATTAATTCAAGGAACTCTAAATCGATGTATAGCCCAACAACCCGTTTGTTAACCATCCTTGAGCTCTTACAATCGCATCAGCGAATGCGCGGTGCTGAACTTGCCAGCCGCCTCGAAATTAGCCAACGCACCGTGCGTCGCTATGTGGTGATGCTCCAAGATATGGGAATTCCGGTCGAGGCTGAACGCGGCCCTGATGGTGCTTACTATCTTGGGCGCGGCTATACCATCCCACCCCTGATGATTAATCCGACTGAGGCATTGGCGCTGGTACTGGGATTGCGCATGATTCACGCTTTGCAATTTCCTGTTGATGCGACCGCAATTGAGGGTGCGATCGCCAAACTCGAACGGGTTATGCCAACAATTCTGCTTGATCAGGTACGGGCTTTTCAAGAGGCGATTACGTTTCATGTTGCTCCACCGCCTGCCCTCTTGCAGCCAAGCATCGTCGCCAGCTTAAGTGTGGCGGTGCATACGCGCCAGCAGGTATGGCTGAGCTATCAAACATACAATGGGGATGCATCGGTACGGGTGTTTGATCCCTATGGCATCGTCTATTATCAAGGGTATTGGTACAGCGTTGGCTATTGCCACCAACGCAATGATCTGCGCACGTTTCGCATTGATCGCATTCAAGAGCTAAAGTTGCTTAATCAGTCATTTGAGCGTCCCCAAGATTTCGATGCGTTACACCATATGCACACCACGTTGGCCACCATGGCAGGGCCATATGCGGTTGAGATTGTTTTTGCAGCAACCATGGAACAGGTGCGCCATGTGCTGCCACCCGCAGCCGGAACCTTTGAGCAAAGTGAGGTTGGGATTATTTGGCGGCGGGAAACCTACGAATTAACCTCGATTGCCCACCGCTTGTTACAAATCGATCTGCCAGCTACTATTCGCCAACCCTCTGAATTAAAGGCGATGATGCATCAGCTGGCAGCGAAGGCGCTAGGAATGACGCTTAATCAACATCCATAGATGGACATCATTTAACAGAAAAATGTGCCCATCTACTAAACAAAGCGCGGCTAGCGCATCGTGATGACGACCTTGCCTTTTACGCGGCCTGTTTCAACGTAGTCCAAGGCCTCTTTGGTTGCTTCAAAGGCAAAGCTCCGATCCACAACGGGGTGGATAATTCCAGCGTCGATCAACGAACTAAGTTCGCTTAGCTGCTCGCTGTGCGCCCGCATAAACAGAAATGAATAGCGTACTTGCCGTTGTTTAGCTTTTTTGCGAATGCGATAGCTCAAAAAGCGCAAAAGCATGCGAATAGGCCACTTCGCGCCAATTTCTTGCGCAAACGTGGGATCAGGCGGCCCTGAAATCGAGATTAGCGTTCCGCCAGGCTTTAACACGCGAAGCGATTTTTCGACGATCGCTCCCTCTTGACTATTCAAGACTACATCATAGTCCTTCAGGATTGTTTCGAAATCCTCGGTCTTGTAATCAATCACAATATCGGCCCCAAGGCGCTTCACAAAATCGAAATTTGCCTTGCTCGTGGTTGTTGCGACAATCGCTCCCACATGTTTGGCCAGCTGAATTGCAATTGTCCCAACTCCGCCAGAACCGGCCTGGATGAAGATTTTTTGGCCTTTTTTGAGCTGTGCTTGCTCAATCAAGGCTTGCCAAGCGGTTAGGCCAACCAACGGGAAGGAAGCTGCTTCGGCCATGCTCAGTTTTTTGGGCTTGATCGCGACATCAGCTTCGTTGATTGCAATGAATTCGGCAAAGGTTCCAATGCGGTCGGCAGCTGGCCGAGCATAGACCTCATCGCCTAGCTTGAATCGCTGTACCTTTGCTCCGACCTTAACCACAACCCCAGCGACATCATTGCCCAAAATAAGTGGGAAGCGATATGGCAAGATAGCTTTGAACTCGCCATCCCTGATTTTGTTATCCAACGGGTTAACGCCAGCGGCGTGGATCTGAATCAATAAATCAGTATCCCGCAGTTCTGGAATTGGCAGATCGCCAGCCCGCACACGATCCTTGTTTCCATAGCGCTCGATGAAGAAGGCTTTCATCATAATGTGTTGCTCCTATTGTTGTATTTGGTGCTGCTGATGGGAATTTCGTTTCCTATCAGCGTGCTGCCGTTCGCAGTTCACGAGCCTAGGCAGCGGTCTTGTCACCGCTGAACAGACGGCGTTTGAATGCCTCAAATACTGCTTCGGGGAGCACACGCTGGAGCATCAGGGCGATGGTTCCATCCACGCCAACGGGATAGCGCAGACGGGGTTTGCTAGTTGCGGCCTGCAGGATTACGCGAGCCACCGTGCCAGGCTCCAGCCCCTGCTTAGCATTTGTGGCGAGGCTTTGCTGCGCACGCTGACGACCAAGGGTATAGTCATTAATCAGGGTAGTCGGCGGCTGGGTGACAATCGGGGTATTCACATAGCTTGGCTCGACTAGTGAGACGCTCACGCCAAACTGCCGAACCTCGGCGCTAAGAGATTCGCTCAGGCCTTCTAGGGCAAATTTGCTCGCACTATACAGGCCACCATATGGAGGCGCGATGTGCCCGACAATTGAGCTAACATTGATAATGCGTCCGCTGCCTTGTTGTCGCATAATCGGCATTACCGCCTTGATCATGCGAATAACACCGAACAGATTGGTGTCGAACTGAGCTTGCGCATCGGCAATGCTACTCTCCTCAACCGCACCAAACTGCACATAACCTGCATTATTGATGAGGATGTCAAGTCGTCCAGTCTGGCCTAGCAGCGATTGAACTGCGGCATGCACCGAGTCGTCCGAGCGGACATCCAGCGGTAGCCAAGTAAATGAGTGCTTGTTCGAAATCGGGTTGCGGCTCGTGCCGAAGACCCGAAAGCCATGGGCTGCTAGCAGTTCCGCTGTTGCTTGCCCAATCCCCGATGATGCGCCTGTGATGAGCACGACCTTTTGTTGCGATGTCATTAATCTGTTCCTTTACGAATGGTTATGTTTGAATAATCGTTCAAACATGAAGTCAAAAAAATTTAGTTGAAAATCGATAAAGCTGTTTTCACGATATCGTCGAGCATTCCCCGCTGTTGTTGGCTCCGCGCTAGCACGCGCAGGCTGACAAAGGTTGCTACCAAGAAATGCGCCAATTGATGGGGATCGTGTTGCCACGAGAGCTCACCTGCAACCTGCGCTTTGATCAGCAGTCGATAGAGTGCTTCTTCGAACTCATTCAATGCCGACTGGATAATCCCGTTAACCGCATGATCATGTGGAGCTATTTCTAAGGATGCATTAACCAAAAAACAGCCACGCCGCGCTGGGTCGTGCAGCAAAGCATCAACCTGGGCTTGGAAAAGCTGGCCTAATACAACTTGGAGTGAGCCAGTTTGCGCCAAAATAGTCATAGTTTGGGCTTTAATAGCGGCAGTATACTGATTAAGCGCCGCTAGGTACAGCGCATGTTTATCGCCAAACGTTCCATAGAGGCTACCGCGCCCGATTCCCGTAACTTGGACGAGATCTTCGATTGATAGCCCTTCGTACCCACGTTCCCAAAAGGCGTTCATGGCTTTTTCGAGAACCCGTTGAGGCTCAAATGCTTTCTTGCCTGCCATAAGTCGTCTCATACTCCTGCTTACAGCGAAGTATAGCATATGTTGGAACGATAAGTCAATGATCATAAATGGAAGTGCTAGACCAGATCGTGCTCATTCAATTGTGCTAAGAATAGAGGTGCAGTCGTTTTAACCTCAAACGCTTGCGAGTAGCGATCAACGAGGGCCAGCTTGCCTGTCGGCTTGGGTTATCCAAGGCGAATCCCCTCTAGGGGTTGAGTGTCAAGGGTTTTCAGCTGGTTATCAGTGCTAAATAGCGCATTCCAACGATTGAGATGGCTTGATCGGGGTGCTACAATAGGATGACAATGCTGCTGCACAAGAGGCTGAATTCATGGTTTGTCCACGCTGTTCAACCGAATTAAAAACTGGGGCACGCTTTTGCCCCAAGTGTGGTGCTGGTCTACCCCGTTGGACTGGCCGCCTTGCCAATGGCGATGTATTGATTGATCGCTATGTGGTGGTACGCCCGTTGGCCCGTGGTGGCATGGGGGCAGTCTATTTGGCAACCGATCGGCGGCTTGGTGATGCTCCAGTCGCACTCAAAGAGATGACGGGTTTGCATCAACCAGGCGATACCGATGCTTGGGAACGCGCCGTTGGCGAGTTTCGGCGCGAGGCTTCGCTCTTGGCACGCTTGAGCCACCCCAATTTGCCGCGCGTGATCGACCAATTTCGCCATGACGAGAATGAATTTTTGG
This sequence comes from Herpetosiphon sp., assembly GCF_003512625.1. Lineage (NCBI taxonomy): Bacteria > Bacillati > Chloroflexota > Chloroflexia > Herpetosiphonales > Herpetosiphonaceae > Herpetosiphon > Herpetosiphon sp. Next base: position 61,057 of record NZ_DOPT01000047.1, read on the forward strand.
TGATGGAATATGTCGAGGGCCAAACGCTCCGCGCCGAAATGGAAGGGCGTGCTGAGCCATTGGCCTTGGAAACGGTGATCGATTGGATGCGCCAATTGACCAACGTGCTGCAATACTTGCATAATCAAAATCCACCGATTATCTATCGCGATCTCAAGCCGCCGAATATTATGCTGCGCCCCGATGGCCGAATTGCCCTAATCGATTTTGGTATCGCTCGTTTGTTCAAACATGGCCAAGAAGGCGATACGGTGATTTATGGCACGCCTGGCTATGCGCCGCCTGAGCAATATGGTTTCGGCCAAACCGATCATCGCTCGGATATTTATAGTTTGGCGATGGTGATTCACGAATTGTTGACCCGTTTTGAGCCAGCCAAACGTGAAAGTACCCGTCCGCCATTGGCGCATAATTTGCGTAATACTGTGCCACCTGCCTTGAGTGAGGTGCTGCATCGAGCTATGCATCCTGATCCTGCTGATCGTTATCAATCGATGCGCGATTTTCAAATGGCAGTCGATAATTCATTAAATCAAAATCAGGTTGCCGCCTTGCCCGATGCCACGGTGCTACATCAAGCGACGATTGCCAAACCCAAAGCTGCAAATTGGTGGTGGCTGGCGCTGGCCTTGGTTGGCCTTGGCTTAATTGGCTTCTTGCTGGCCCGCACCTTTGGCGTGTTTTCGCCGGAAGTTCAGCCAACCAGCGTGGCCCAAATTACGCCTAGCCTAGCTGAGCCGACTCCGATCGAAGCCACAGCTGTGCCGATCGTGATTGGGCCAGCTCCTCCGGGGATGCTGGCGATTCCTGGTGGCACATTTGTGATTGGCAGCGATGCTGGCTCACCTAACGAGCAGCCAGTTGGTCGCGGCTATCTGCCAACCTTTTATATTGATCGCACTGAGGTGACGGTAGCAGCCTATCGTGCTTGTGTCGAGCAACAACGCTGTAGCGAGCCAGTTGATCGTAGTTCGCTGACGGTCGCTGATTATTACGATAACGCCCAATATGCTGAATATCCGATGATTAATGTTTCGTGGCAACAAGCGTTGACCTATTGCCAAGCCCAAAATAAACGCTTACCTAGCGAGGCCGAGTGGGAGCGGGCGGCGCGGGGCGCTGAAGGCCGTATCTATCCATGGGGCGACCAGTGGGATGCCAGTTTGCTGAATGCTTGGGGCGCTGGAGTTGCTGGCGATACCCAAGCAGTTGGCAGTTATCCCAATGGCGCTACACCTGAAGGCGTTTTAGATTTAGCAGGCAATGTTTGGGAATGGACGAGCAGCCTTGATTTGCCTTACCCCTATAATGCTGCTGATGGCCGTGAAGTGCCAACCCAACCTGGCTCGCGAATTGTGCGCGGCAGTTTTAGTGGCACGAATCCTGAGAATGCTCGCGCGGCGGTGCGCGAACGGCGCGACCCTGAATTGCCCTTGAATATTATTGGCTTTCGCTGTGTGACCAACGATTTTTATGTGCCCGAAGGCATGGATTTTATTGCGGGCGGGCGCTGGACGATGGGTGCAACCGCCGAAGATTTGGCGCATTACAAAGAAGTCTATGACTGGCAAGGCTTGCAAAACGAAGAACCAGCAACCCCAATTTCGACCACGGCCTTTTATCTTGATCGTACCGAAGTGACCAACCAAGCCTATGCTGAATTTATCAATGCGACTGATCGTGCCGCCCCGACCAATTCATTTGATCCGGTTGGGCTTTCGTTGTGGCTGCCAGATCGCACCGTGCCAATTTCGCTGAGCCAACATCCAGTTGTCAATGTAACCTGGGATGATGCCCGCAGCTATTGCGAATGGCGTGGTAAGCGATTGCCGACCGAAGCCGAATGGGAACGAGCGGCGCGTGGCGATCAGCGCACGATTTTCCCATGGGGCGATCAAGCTGATGCGAGTTTGCTTAACAACAAGGATTTTGGGCCAGGCCGAACTATGCCCGTTGGCACATTGCCAAACGCTGGCCCCTATGGCACACTAGATCTTGCAGGCAACGTGTGGGAATGGACGCAATCGCTGTATATTCCCTATCCGTATCATCCCAATGATGGGCGCGAGTTGCCGACTGGAGCAGGTTCGCGGGTGTTGCGCGGTGGTTCGTGGTTCGATGATCTGATGTCGGCACATACCACAGGCCGCAATTCGTTCCGCCCCGACCTTGCCAATATCAATGTTGGGTTTCGGTGTGCACAGGATGTTGCACCATAAGCTAGATGTGTTAGGAATGCATGAACATTATCAATTTAGAAACTATTTCCAAAGCCTATGGCCCTAAAGTGTTGTTTGAAAATATTTCCTTGGGCTTAGCAAGCGGCGATCGAATTGGCTTAATCGGGGTCAATGGCAGTGGTAAATCGACCTTATTAAAAATTGCTGCTGGTTTAGAACAACCAGATACTGGCCGCGTAACTTTGCGTAAAGATTGTCGCATTGGCTATTTGGCTCAAGATCCGCCGATGGATGCTAACCAAACGGTGTTGGAATATGTGTATGCGGCGGCAGGCGAAGGCGCAACCTTACTTAGCCAATATACGCTCGCTAGCGTGCAGCTTGAGCAAGACCCGAACGATGCTAAAACGCTGGCCGCTGTTGCCGAATTGAGCGAACGGCTGACCACGCTTGATGCTTGGGATACTGAGTTGAGCGCTCGCACGGTGCTTTCGCGACTTGGCATTACCACTCTTGATGCCCAACTTGGCACGCTCTCTGGCGGCCAACGCAAGCGCGTGGCGATGGCGCGGGTGCTGATCGAAAAGCCCGATTTGCTGATTCTCGATGAGCCAACCAACCATATCGACCCAACCACCGTAGCTTGGCTGGAGGGTTATTTAGCCAATTTACAAGGCGCGTTACTGTTGATCACCCACGATCGCTACTTTTTGGATCGGGTGGTGACGGCGATTGTTGAGCTTGAAGATCATCAACTCTTCTCCTACCCTGGTAATTACGAGCGCTTTGTGGTCGAGCGGATTGAGCGCGAACGCCAACGTGCCAAGGCCGAGCTTGACCATCGCAACGAGGTGCGCCGCGAATTGGCTTGGTTGCGTCAAGGTGCGCAAGCCCGAACCACCAAACAACAAGCCCGCGTCGATCGCGCCAATGCCTTGATCAACCAAGAGCGTCGTCAAGAACGTGGCACGTTAGATCTTGAATCGACAGGCCGACGGATTGGCAAAAAGCTGATCGAAATGCATGGCCTGAATAAGCAAATTGCTGGCAAAACCTTGTTGAGCAATTTTGAATATCAGCTTACTCGCGACGATCGGCTGGGAATTATCGGCCCCAACGGGGTTGGTAAATCGACCTTGCTCAATTTGATCGCAGGCCGTTTACAACCCGATAGTGGCGAATTAGTGGTTGGCGAAACTATCCACGTGGCCTATTACGATCAAAGTAGCAGCGATCTTAACCCCAACCAACGCTTGATCGATTATGTCAGTGATGGCGCTGAGTTGGTGCAAACAGGCGAGGGTTTGCGCACCGCCAGCCAAATGCTTGAGCGCTTTTTGTTCCCCAATAATCAGCACTGGGATTATATCCACAGCTTATCGGGGGGCGAACGCCGCCGCCTTTATTTATTGCGAACCCTGATGCGCAATCCCAATGTGTTGCTGCTCGACGAACCCAGCAACGATCTTGATGTGCAAACCATTGCGATTCTGGAAGAATACATTGAGCAATTTAATGGCGCAGTGATTATCGTCTCGCACGATCGGGCTTTTCTCGATAACACGGTTGATCATTTGCTGATTTTCGAGGGCGATGGCAAGGTTCGTCACTTTCCAGGCGATTACTCGGCCTATCGTGAAGTCTACGAACGTGAGCAAGCAACCCTCAAGGCTGTAACCAAACCGTCAACTCAAGAGCGGCCACGCGAGCAAAAACCGCGTAAACTGAGCTTCAAAGAGCAACGCGAATTAAGCGAACTCGAAAAAACTATCGCCAACTTGGAAGCCCGCCAAAACGAATTGAATGCAGCATTGAATAACGCAGGTAGCGATTATCAAGCCTATACCCGGTTGCACACCGAACTTGAGCAGGTCAGCCAAACCCTAGAACAAAGCTACGAACGCTGGATGGAACTTTCTGAGCTAGCGTCGGCTTCGTAATTTTCAGCGCATGGATGGAGCACAGGAATGCAAGCAACACCCGAACTAATTTTGATTGTGGATGATCAAACCACCAATGTGATGGTGTTACAGCGGATGTTAGAACGCGCTGGTTATGCTACTGCCTGTGCTCGCAGCGGCTTCGAAGCCTTGACCATGCTCGAACAACAAGTTCCCGATTTGATTTTGCTTGACGTAATGATGCCGGAGATGGATGGCTATCAAACGCTTCAGGCGATTCGTGAACGTAATCATCTGCCATTTATTCCAATTATCTTTGTTTCGGCCAAGCAAACCACCGCCGATACGGTAACTGGTTTGGATTTGGGCGCTGATGATTACGTTACCAAGCCCGTCAATCGTGATGAATTGCTGGCTCGTATGCGGGTGCTGTTGCGTTTGAAGCATACGCGACGGGCGCTCCATCGTGAACAAGAACGTTTGCGCTTTCTCTATCGGGTTTCGCAAACCTTGCATCGCTCGTTGGATATTGATCAAGTGCTGCCCGAAGCCTTGAATGCGATCAACGAGCTGTTGGGAGCCAGCCGTGGTAGCGTCTTGCTACTTGATGATCAAAATCGGGTTTGGCGGCGAATTCTGTTTCGACCGCATTTGCCGCCTGCCGAGGCTGAACAAGCGATTCAGGCGGTGTTGCGTGAAGGTTTGGCCTCGTATGCCTTGCGCACTGGCGAAGTCCAAATCGTCGAAGATGCCCAAAACGATCCCCGCTGGAAGCATTTTTATGATGATCGCGAGGAAATTGGCTCGGCGCTGGCCTTGCCATTGCATAATTATGCCCAAAATACGATTATCGGCGTATTTATCTTGGTGCATCCCCAACGCAACTTCTTCCGCACCGAGCTAGAAACCCTGATCAAAGCCTTGACTGATCAATTAAGCGTGGCCTTGACCAATGCGGCGGTTTACACTCGTTTGCGCGAAGCTGAAGATAGCCGCGATAGTTTTATTCAGATGCTGACCCATGACTTACGCGCACCTTTGGCGGGCATGGTTGGCTGCTTCGATGCCTTGATGACCACCCAACTTGACGATGATGGCAAATTGTTTGTCGAGCTTGGCTTTCGAGCCGGAGCTGCCCAACAACGCCTGATCGACGATTTGCTTGATGTTTACAAGGCTGAGGCAGGCCGCTTGATGCTTAGCAAGGAAACCACCAGCTTGCAACGTTTGGGTGAATTGCTGAGCGAGCAAGTATTGGGAATTACGGTTGAACAACAACTGAGCTTTGAGCTTGATCTGCCAGCCGAGCCATTGGTGGTGCTTGATGAGCATAAAATGGTGCGCGTATTGGCCAATCTGGTCAGCAACGGCATCAAATGGACAAGGCCAGGTGGTACAATTCGCGTGGTTGGAACGATTGATCAAGCGCAGCAACTGATTACCCTAAACGTCAGCGATACGGGGCAGGGGATTGCTGCCGAAGATATTCCACATATTTTCGATAAATTTTATCAAGGTCGTACTACCGCCCAATCGCGGGGCACTGGTTTAGGCTTGACCTTTTGTAATTTAGCAGTTGGTGCTCATGGCGGCACAATTAGCGTGGATAGCCAAGTAGGCAAGGGGACGACGGTCACCGTGCAACTACCTTGGAAGGAGTAAACTCTAATGCCAGCACGATGGCGTATTCTTGTAGTTGATGATGACACGATTATTCGCCGCACGCTCGTGAGCAATTTGCTTAACGATGGGTTTGAAGTAATGGCGGCAGAATCAGGCCAATCGGCCTTGACCATGGTCGAAAGTTCATGGCCTGATCTGGCGATTCTCGATTTGATGATGCCTGGTATGACTGGCTTTGAACTATCCGACCGTTTGCGGCGCTATGTGGAAATTCCGGTAATTATGCTGACCTCGATTTCTGATGAGGCTACGACCGTGCGCGGCCTTGAGCAGCATGCCGATGATTATATGACTAAGCCCTATCGCTACCCTGAATTGCGAGCGCGGGTCAACAAACTGCTGACCAAATCGTATGAAGGTGGCTTGCATCCAGGCGAGTTGGTGGTGATTGACGAAGATCTTTCGGTCAATTTTGGTCAGCATATTCTGTTGCGCAAGGGCGAGGCCATTCCGTTGGAGCCGATTGAGCTACGAGTGTTGTATTTGCTGCTCCAAACGCCAACCGTGGCGGTGGCAACCACAACCCTGTTACGTAAAGCGTGGGGTTTGGGCGAAGAGGGCGATCAATCCTCGTTGTGGGTGCGAATTCGCTCGTTGCGCACCAAACTTGAGGACAATCCATCGAAGCCGATCTACTTAAAAACTGTGCGTGGCGTGGGCTACGTGTTTGACGTACAACCACGGCGCGGCTTGTAATCTTACTCGTAAACTTACATTCTTATAGTGGTGGTGATGGTTGCCCAAATGATCCATCGCTATAAGGATGTTAAGTATGCTAAAGACTGTTTTGCTGGTTGATCCCGACTGGATCACCCGAACGCTTATGAAATATCATCTTCATCGGGCAGGCTATACAGTCTACGAAGCCGATTCCTGCACCCTCGCGGCTCAATTGAACGAGCAATATCAGCCAGAATTTATCATCCTTGATGAAGCGATTACCATTGAACACAGCAATGCCCTCAATTGCCGCGATCATCAGAATTATATTTTGCTGACCGATCTGCCCCAACCCCGAACCACTGGCCGCTTGAGTTTAGCCAAGCCAATTACTGGCCATAATTTAATTAGCCAATTACAAGCCTATCAGGCCTAGGCGCTAGGGATTTAACGCTAGGAATCGGAGATCACGTTGATCCACGAAGAGCACGAAGGACACGAAGAACTGAAACCACGAAGAACGCGAAGATCGCGAAGGTTGAGTGTTTCGCCACGAATTGCCTGAAACATGTATAGCCCATAGTCAATAGCCTATATAGCCCCTTCTCTTTGCTTTCATCCCTCATCCCTCATCCTTCATCCTTATAAATTACTTGCTTTAGTACGCTTGACAGTTGGGCTACCTTGCGACTATGCTAAGCTACGATTTGCTGCTTTAGAACGCGCCATTTGTGATGATTCAATGCTTGGTTGCTGCTCAATTGAGCCACACAACCATTATTGAATCATGCGGGAGCCTATTGTGAGCCAAGTTGAGGATCAATTGGCGCAATTTGTGGTTTTTATCCTCGATCAAGAACGGTTTGCTTTGCCAGTTGAGCAGGCGCGTGGCATCGAACGTTGGCGTAATCCAACTCGCATTCCAGGCACTGCGACGGCAATTATGGGTATTATCAATCAACGTGGGGTGCTGCTGACGGTGGTTGATATGCGGGTGGTTTTAGGCATGAAGCCAATTACCCCAACTCGGCGTAGTCGTTTTTTGCTCGTTCACGAACAGATTGATTGTGCAATTGCGGTTGATCAGGTGATCGATATGTTGACCTTGGATGTGGGTTTGGCCGAGCCAACTCCCCATCGTGGAACGGTCGCGAGCCGAGGTTTGCTGCCAACGCCATTTGGGTTTGCAACTTGGCTTGATCTTAATGCTCTACTTGGGTCGATCAATGGTTAATCCAGTCATTGTCAGCGATCTTTATCCAGTTAATGTTGGCGATCAAACGGTCTTGATTCGCCAAACCGCCTTGGTTGGTGTGGATTATGTTGCCAATAGCGGGCAACCAATTAGCAGCGTGGTTCAGCAAACCAATCCAATCGATGTCATTGATCTAAATCAGTGGCTCCAGCAGCCAATTGGCCAACAAGCCAATCGCTTAGCCTTATTTGTGGTTGGGCAAACAGCCATGGGCGTGGTAGTCGATCAATTGGGCGACCCGATTAGCACAGCCTTGAGCCTGCAACCACTGCCAAGCCTAGTTTCCGATAGTTTGCTCGACCCCAGCATTTTGGGCATTATTATGCTCGATGAACGCCCATGCCTCATGCTTGATCTTGAACTGTTTGTGCTGGTACACGCCAAGCGCTAGACCAGTGCCAAGGAGTCTGCTCATGGCGAATTTAGGTTCGCTTTTCTCGCTCGATTTTACGAATTTGGCTGATCGCCGCCGCGTGATTATGCGGATTGTTGCCTTGGCTGCCTTGGTTGTGCCTTTTTTAGTGGTCTTGGTGGCGTGGATTTACGAACGCAATAATCCGCAATTGTGGGATGCGCTTGGGGTTTTGTTTGTCTCGATGGGCGCGGTTTGGTTGATTGCCTTGTTCAGCTTGCGCATGATTAATCAAGGCCAAGATCAAATTGTTACCTATGTTTTAATTGGCACAATTTCGTTGTCAGCCTTGGCTTGTGCCGTGCGTTATGGCGGCATCGATCAAAGCCTGATTGTCTCGCTGTTGCTGGTGATGCTGTTTATTGTCGGTTTGGTCGCAACATGGCGCGAAATTGTCTCGTATGGCGTTACGATTACTTTGGCTTATGGCCTGTTATTACTGTTCAAGAGCAACCTTGAATCATTTCAAGTGACAACCCTGACCGCTGCCAATAACGCCGGGGTCTATGGGGTTGGTGCGGTGCTGTTTTTTGTTGGCTTGGCTACCACGATTGTGCTGACCACGATTTTTAGCCGTGCTTTGGCTGAATATTCGCAAAAAAGCGAGCAATGGACAGCCGATTTGATGCGGGCCAATGAACAATTGATCGAGAAAAATATTCAGCAGATCGAGCTTGGCACTGATCTTTCGTTTGCCGCCACCGAGTTATCGGCAGCCTCGCAGCAACAAGCTTCGGGGGCAACTGAGCAAGCCTCGGCTGTGGCAGAAGTTTCATCAACCATCGAAGAATTGGGCTTTACCGCGCGACAAATTGCTAGCGCCTCGGATCAAGTCAGCATAGCCGCCCAACAAACCTTGACCTCGTTGGCCATGGGTCAGCAATCGGTTGATGAAGCAATTCAAGGCATGGAGCGGATCAAGCAGCGGGTGCAAGAGGTTTCTTCGCGGGTTTTGAGTTTGGGCGAACGTTCGCATCATATTAGCGAAATTATTGCCTTGATCGATGATGTTTCCGATGAAACCCACCTGCTGGCCTTGAATGCGGCGATCGAAGCGGCTGGAGCTGGCGAGCATGGTCGGCGATTTGCCGTGGTTGCCGCCGAAGTCAAGAGCTTGGCCAATCGCACGTTGGCCGCCTCGCGCGAAGTCAAAGATGTGATTGCCGAAATTCAGGCTGCGACCAACGCCTCAGTGCTAGCCACCGAAGAGAGCGTCAAAGAAGTCGAACAAGGGGTCAGTTTGGCCCATCGTGCTGGCCAAGAGATGGATTCAATTGTGGTGTTGGGCGAACATACCGCTCAATTAGCCCAAGAAATTAGCCTAGCAACCGCTCAACAACAAACTGCATCGGAGCAAGTTGTTGAAACCATGCGTGAAATTGCCGAAGTCTCACGTCAAACGGCGGCTGGTTCGCGCCAAACTGCCGATGCCGCATCCAAACTCACCGCGATTGCAAATCGCTTGCATTCGTTGGTCAACATCGAGGCACATACACGCTAAGCGAGGAGCTATCGCATGGGCGGTTTTGATTTATCAGCATTTTTTGGCCAGTTTCGCGAAGAAACTGAAGAGAATGTGCGGGCCTTGACCACAGGCTTATTGGCCTTGGAGTCAAACCCAGGCGATCGCGAAGCGATTGATACGATTTTTCGGGCGGCGCATACGATCAAAGGTTCGGCGCGTATGCTGGGTCAAGTCGATATGGGGCGGTTGGCGCATACCATGGAAAGTTTGCTTTCGGCCTTGCGCAGTGGCATGCTAGCCATGAATTCGAGCATTAACGATGTGCTACTGGCCAGTGTTGATGTATTGCTGGTGTTGAATTCCCAAGTCAACGAGCCACCGCCAACCGACCCCAACGTTGATCGTTTGGTTGAGCAACTGAATGCCTTGGCTGCTGGCGAAAGCTTGCCTGCTGCGCCGATTGTCGCGCCAGTAACCGAACCAGAACCAGAGCCTGAGCCAGTAGTGCTTGAGCAACCCAAGCCCGAACCAGCGGTTGCTAAGCCAGCCGCGCCTGCCAAACCCAAAAAATCAGCCTCAGCCGAAGCCCCCAAGTCGGTGAGTAGCACCCGTTCAACCGTGCGTGTGCCAATTTCGCGCTTAGATCGTTTGTTGAATACCGCTGGCGAGTTGGTCGTAACCCGCCAATTGCACCTTGAGCATGTCGCTGATCTTGAGGCTTTGGATAAATTGCTGACCAAAAGTGAGCGCCTGAGCCAACAATTGAGCGAACGCTTGACGGGTCAACGGGTGACCTTTCAGCAACGGCGCGAGGCCAGCGAATTAGCCAGCCAATTGCAAAATCTGGCCCAATCGACCCGCAATCAGTTGCGTTTGCTAACCGAGCGTTGGAGCAGCCATAGCGCCGCCAGTGAGGCCTTGGTCGATGAACTTGAGGCTGAGGTGATGGCGACCCGTTTGCAACCAGTCGCTGGTTTGTTTGCACCAATTCCTCGGGCCGTGCGCGAGCTGGCTCGTTCGTTGGGCAAAGAAGTTAACTTAATCACCGAAGGCGAAACCACCGAGGCCGATCGCAAAGTGATTGAGTTAATGGCTGATCCGTTGGTGCATTTGGTGCGCAACGCGCTTGATCATGGCATCGAAAGCCCCGATGAGCGGGTGAAAGCCCACAAGCCTGCCGAAGCAAGCTTGCGTTTAGAAGCTCGCTCGTTGGGCGGCACGATTGAAATTATTATTAGCGACGATGGCCGTGGCATCGATCCAGCGGTGATTCGGGCAACTGCAATTAAACGCGGAATTATCGAGGCTGATACAGCGGCTCGCTTGCGTGATGAAGAAGCTTTGGAGTTGATCTGGCAGCCTGGTTTTTCCACCAGCGCAATCATCACCGATGTTTCAGGCCGTGGCGTTGGCATGGACGTGGTACGGGCAGCAGTGACCGAGGTTGGTGGGCGGGTCGATGTGCATTCGGTGCTTGGCCAAGGCACGACCTTCACGCTGATTTTGCCAATTACCTTGCTAACCACCCGCGTGTTGTTGTTTGATGTGGCTGGCACAACCTATGCCTTGCCTTCGACTGCTTGTCTAGGTGGGCGGCGGGTTGCTGGCGGGCAAATTCAGACCGTCGAAGGGCGACCAACCGTGCGGGTTGATGAGCGCAGCGTGAGCATTGTAGCGCTTGCGCCCTTGCTTGAGCAGCGTGGCCCCTTGCCGCAACCATCGGATATTTCCAATTTGGTGATTTTGGGGCCAGCTAATCGCCCATTGGCCTTGTTGGTCGATAAATTGGTCGATGAACGTGAGGTGGTGGTTAAATCGTTGGGCGCATTGTTGCATGAACAACGTTTGTGTACTGGCGCGATTGCCCTGCCTGATGGGCGTTTGGTGTTAGTGCTCAATCCCTTGGCGATTGCGGCGCGGGCACGTGAATGGGGCAAACCAGTTGCCTTGCCAGCGCCAACCAAGCTCCAGCCTGCCAAATTATTGGTCGCGGAAGATTCATTTACCACCCGCGAACTGCTCCGATCCATGCTGCAATCGGCGGGCTATGTGGTTGAAACGGCGATTAACGGCCAAGATGCGCTTGACAAGCTCAATCACAATTCCTACGATCTGCTGGTAAGCGATGTTGAAATGCCGTTGCTAACTGGCTTTGAGCTAACCCGCCGTGTGCGTGCCCATGACCGTTTGCGCCAACTGCCAATTATCATTATCACCAGCTTGGCCCGCGATAGCGATCGGCGTGAAGGCTTGTTGGCTGGTGCGCAAGCCTATATCGTCAAAAGCCAGTTTGATCAAAGCAACTTGCTCGAAACGATTCATCAATTACTTGGCCGCTAAAATAGCGCAGCCCTGAAGGCCTATATTCCCCTGCGAGGAGTTTTTCAATGAGTGAACGCATCTTAGTTGTTGACGATAGCAAACTGGTTACCGATATTGTCAAAATGCGGCTGGAAATGTATGGCTATGCTGTCGATTTGGCCTACAGCGGCGAGGAAGCGCTGCAAAAAATCGGCGATCTCACGCCTGATTTGGTGGTGTTGGATGTGCAGATGCCTGGAATTGATGGCTATGAGGTTTGCCGTCAGTTACGCGCCAATCCCTTGTTTGAAGAGCTGCCAATTATCATGCTAACTTCGATGGATGATAAACGGGCTGGCTTTGAAGCTGGGGTTGACGATTATCTCAACAAAGATCTTGATTTGCTCGATTTGCCCAATCGGGTCAAACTGTTGTTGGGTATGTAATGATGACAGGGCCGCTTGCACCAATTCGAGTGTTAGTTGTCGATGATTCGGCGGTTTCGCGCCGAGTCATCAGCACTATTTTAGCCAGTGATCCCGCGATTCAAGTGGTTGGCGAGGCCCGTGATGGCCGTGAGGCGGTGCAATTGGTGGCAGCATTGCAACCCGATATTATCACGATGGATGTGCGCATGCCGGTGATGGATGGTTTGCAGGCCACCGAAGAAATTATGGCCTATCATCCTACGCCGATTTTGGTGATTACTTCATCATTGACCCGCCATGATCGTAATTTAACCTTTCAAATGCTCAATGCTGGGGCTTTGGAAGTTTGGGAGAAACCAACCGACCTGACCCTAGCCCAAGGCGAGGCCAATCGCATGCGGCTGTTGGAGCGGGTCAAGGTACTCTCGCGAGTTAAAGTGCTGACCCATTTGCGCGGGCGACGGCGCAAATCACCAACAACCGAAACTAATATTCCCTTATTATTGGCTTCGGCTAGCCCGCCAAGCCAACGTTGGCTAATTGTGGTTGGGGCTTCGACTGGCGGCCCACGAGTGTTATACAAACTCCTGCATAGCCTGCCTGCGAGCATCCCCGCAAGCATTATCATTGTGCAGCACATCGCTGAGGGATTTGTTGGTACAATGGTAGACTGGTTGGACAATCATTCGCCCTTGACGGTGGAATTGGCTCAACATCGTGGCAGCTTGAAAAATGGTCATGTCTATGTTGCGCCCGATACCCATCATTTGAGGGTTGATGCTACCTGGACGGTGCATTTGGAAACCGAACCCGATAATTTGCTCTATCCATCAGTCGATGTGACCATGCAATCAGCTGCCAAAGTGTTGCCCAAACAAACGATCGGGGTGCTGTTGACTGGCATGGGGCGCGATGGAGCGCAAGGATTGTTGGCTTTACGCCGCTCTGGCGCTCGCACGATCGCTCAGGATCGAGCCACCAGCGCAATTTGGGGCATGCCACGGGCGGCAGAGGAAGCTGGGGCTGCCATGGAATTTTTAGCTGCTGATCTGATTGCACCGCGTTTGGTGGCGTTGCTCAGCGAAACTGAACGTCGATGAGCGAGTTGAGCACTGAACAATGGATGATCATCCGCGATTATCTGGCTCAACGGGCTGGCTTATATCTCGATGATAGTCGTATGCGCCAAGGTCGTATGCTTGTTCAGGAGCGTTATCGGCAATTACAAATTAGCCCCGCTGCCTATACATTGCGAATTCAAGACCCCACTAATGGCGGCGAGTTGCAATGGTTGGCTGAACGCTTAGCTAACCATGAAACCCAATTTTTTCGCAACCCAGCCCATTTTCGAGCGTTGCGTGAGCATATTCTGCCTGAATTGCAGCGTTCGCGTTCGCCCTTGCGACCATTACGCTGTTGGAGTGCTGGCTGCTCAACTGGCGAGGAACCCTATAGCATGGCCATGGTGGCCTTGCAGCAATGGGGCAATCCGCCGAGCCGCCCAATTTCGATTTGGGCCACCGATTTGAGCAATGTGCCCTTGGAGCGAGCGATTGCCGCCGAGTATCGTGGCCGTTCGCTAACAAATGTGCAAGCCGACTACAGACAATGGTTTGAGCAGCAGGCCAACGGAGCGTTGCGTGTCAGCGAAGCCGTGCGATCCTTGGTACAATTTGAGCAGCACAATTTGCTGGATGCCCTGCCACATTGGGCCTATCAACTTGATGTGGTATTTTGCCAGAATGTCACGATCTATTTTCAGCTGGAAACATGTCGCCAATTGATCGAACGGATTTATGCGGCGATGGCGGTTGGTGGCTATCTGCTCTTGGGCTTTTCCGAGTCGCTGTGGGGCATTTTTGATCGCTTTGAAACGGTCGAGGTGGCTGGGGCATTCATCTATCGCAAAGGCGATGGTCAGCCTAAACCACGCCCCAACTTGAGCGAAGGACCAATCACCAAGCCGCTGAATAAGCCAGCCGAGCCAGTACCAGCGCGGCCACGCCCAAGTACGCGGCCATTAGCGCCAGCCAGCCCAATTAAGCCGCCCGATGTGACGAGCTTGTTGGATGAAGCACGGAAATTGCGCGGCCAAGGCCAGCAGCGACGTGGATTAAGCCTGTTGGCGAGTATTGCGCCCAACCAGCGCCAGCCAGCAATTTTGGCTTTAGCCGCGCAATTGCACGCCGATCTTGGGCAGCATGAGCAAGCGGCGGCTGAGGCGCGGCGGGCATTAGAGCTTGATGTGCTGCAAGATGCTGCCTATGTCGTGCTGGGCATGATTGAACTCAATCAAGGCGCATGGGATAAAGCGATTAATTATCTTGAGCGAGCCAGCTATTTAGTGCCCGATTCGCCAACGATTGCCTTTCATTTAGCTGAAAGTTATCGCCATCAAGGGCGAGCAACCGCCGCCTTACGTTATTATCAACATGCCTTGCGCAAATTGGCGCAGCATTCAAGTAGTACGGTTATTGATGGAATTGCCGTGGGGTGGCTGCGTTCTGCTTGTGAACGCTGGATTGGCGGATTAGAAGCCAGCCAAGGAACATTCTAAAACTATGCAAAAAGCACAATCAGCAATCTATAGTTCACTGCTCAGTCACCGCGCCCAAGGTCGTGTGGCGGTTCTGCTTGAGCCACCAGTACCAACCCCGCCCGTAGCGCCTGAACCCGACCAACGCCAAGCTGAACTGGAACAAGATTTGCAATTGGCGCGAGATTTGCAACAGGGCTTGATGCTCGAAACCGTGCCGCGCCTGCCTGGCTGGGAAATGAGCGCGGTCTCATTGCCAGCGCGTGAGCTTGGCGGCGACCTCTATGATTTTTTGGCGGTCAACGGCTCGCAGGGAATTATGATTGGCGATGTGAGCGGCAAGGGCTTACCTGCGGCGTTGCGGATGGCGGTAGCACGAACCGTGTTTCGGGCTGAAGTCCGGCGCGGCCAATCGCCAGGCCAAACCCTAGCGGCAGTCAATAATATTTTGATCGAAGAAATGCCCCAAGGCATGGTTACGATGCTCTATGCCTTAATCGACCCGCAAACGGGCATGATGCACTTGGCGAATGCTGGTCACAATTATCTGATTGTGATCAATAATCAAGTGATTGAAATCGAAACGTCAGGTGTGCCACTTGGGGTTATGGAAATTGATTGTTATAGTGAATCCATCTTACAACTGAACTATGGCGATTCAGTCATGTTGTACACTGATGGTATTGTTGAAGCGACCAACGAACACCAAGTATTGTATGGCTACCCGCGTTTTCAAAGCCTGTTACAAGCAGTTGGCCATCTCAAGCCTCGCGCCTTGATGGCCCGCGTGCTGAGCGAAGTTCGCGCATGGACCCAAGGCCAGCTTAAACACGATGATGTGACGATGGTGCTAGTCCGGCGGCGCTTGGCCAATTTGCTTGATGAAATGCATAGCATTGTGGCCGATGTGGTTGGGCCAATCACTGCTGACGAGTGGTGGCAAGCCTTGAGCTTGGTTGGTACAACCCGCACACCCGACCAATGTTTAGAGTTATTGCGCCCGCTGAATGAAATGGTATCCAGCCAATTTGGCCGTGGGATTGCCCGCGAACTCCAAGCGCAATTGCGCCCAGTGATCGAAGAATATCGCTTGCTCCAATCCACCAAAGGATCGTCCTAAGGGAACTGTTATGACTACCAATGTTGACACTTTGAATGTAATGCCGCTGGACCTCGATACCTTTGCTGGGAGCGAGCGTTTTATGGCTGGGACGCGCTTGGGTGCTGCGTTTGGGCGCGGGATCAAAGCCTATTTGGCCGCCAATTATCCTGATGCAATCGAGCATTTCAAAACTGCATTAATCGCTGCCTATGTTGAAGGCGATGAGAAATCGCAAATCTACGATCGCGAGCGGGCGATTATCTATCTGTATATTGGCAATGCCTGTGCTTTTCAAGATGATTGGCCGACGGCTCAGCGTGAGTATTTGGAATCGGTACAAACCGACCCGCAATTGGCCGAAGCCCACTACAATTTGGGTGTTGCTTTCGGCGCGATGCGCCAAATTGATCGGGCAATTGGCGCATTCAAGGAAGCGCTTGAACATAATAATGGCTTGTACGAGGCCCATTTTGCACTTGGCCGTGCTTATCAAATGCTCGATGATGCTGGCCGCGCCTATATTCACTTTACTTCAGCCCGTGAATTGCGGCCTTACGCTGGCGAGCCTTTGTATTACATGGGTTTGATGCACCAAGCCCATGGTGCTCACGAATTGGCACAGCGCTGTTTTGCCGAGGCGCTGCGAGTTGAGCCAACCTTTATCTCGCCTAGCGTTGGCCCCGATGAAGTGCTGGTTAGCAAATCGGAGCAAGAGGTTGCCAATTGGTACTATCGTTTGAGTGACGACCTTAAATCCCAAGGCTATGATGAAGATGCCAAGCGGATTTACGAGGCTTTGCTGAAATGGCGACCAACCGAGCATCGTGCCCGCTATTTGTTGGGCAATTTGTTGGCGCGGGCGCGACGTTGGGAATTGGCTTTGCAAGAATATGGCCGAATTCCACCGCAAGATCGCTACTATGTTGATGCGCGACTGCGGATCAGTGCAATTTTGCGTTTTCAGGGCAAGCATCGCGAGGCCTATAACCATTTGTATAGTACCGCCAAGTTGCGGCCCAACGATGGTCAAGTGTTCTTGCAAATGGGCAAATTGCTCTATGATTTAGAGAAACATCATGCTGCGATGCGTGCTTTTGAACGCGCGGTCCAACTTTTGCCCAAAGACCCTAATGCCTACTATTTGTTAGGGTTTATGTACACGGTGTTGGGCCATGAAAGTTGGGCCTTGGCGGCTTGGCGCAAAGCAGTGGAGTTAGCGCCGCATGCCCATTCATTGCGCTACGATTTGGGCTATATGTACACCCGCCGTCGCCGCTACGATTTGGCTTCGCGCGAATTTAGCCATGTACTGATGCATTGGCCCGATGATATTGAAACCACCTTTATGCTGGGCACATGTTATAAAGAAATGTTAGAACCAGCCCAAGCCATACCGTTATTTGAAAAAGTGCTGCGCCGCAACCCACGTCATACCCAAGCACTCTACTATTTGGGGGCATGCTATCTGCAAGTTGGCAACAGTTCTTTGGGTAAGGCCTACCTGCGCCGCTACGAACATCTGATCAACCAACAGGAACAATTACCACAAAAGGGCCGCGCAATGGCTCGTGGAGGTTCGCGATGAATCGGATTCACCTCAATATTCCATCGGATTTGGTCTTTGAGCGGGTTGTGCGAGCTAGTGCTGCCGAACTCGGTAGCACAATGGGCTTTCCACGTGAGCGCGTCGAAGATTTGAAACTGGCGGTGAGCGAAGCAGTAACCAATGCTATCGAGCATGGTGGTGGCGGCGGCGTGGCTGGTTCGGTCGAAGTGATTTTCTCGTTGCATGCCGATCAATTAGAAGTTGAAATTATTGATCATGGCAAAGGCATCGAGCATTTCAACACTGAACGGCGGGTGGTCGAGGAAGATAATCTCGAAGCAGGCATGCTGCGCGGCTTCGGCTCCTATCTCATCAGCGAGTTAGTTGATCAATACGAAGTGCAAAGTTCGGGCACAGGCACAAGTTTGCGCCTACGGATTTTCAAAGCGAAGTAAGGGTCAGGGGCTAGGGTTGATCTACGAAGGGCACGAAGCTCGCGGGATCAGGTTTCATGGCTGAGAGTGTTTTATCTGGCCCCTGACCCCTAGTCCCTAGCTGTAATGGTAATGACCAGTCTGCCCTCACCCCCTGACCCTCTCCTTTCAAGGATAGGTAGTTAACCATGATTTGGGTGGGATTTACTGCCGATTAGCATGCCCTCACCCCCTAGCTCCCTCTCTCGCCCAGCAGGCGAGGGGTTGGGGGTGAGGGAACGTTGATTTCAAAAAGCCTATAGTCTTTGGATTAAATGCCGATCCCCAGCCCCTAGTCCCTGAAACCTAGCCCCTGACCTCTCATCAGAAATCTGTCATCAAAAATTCATGCGGCTTGGTTGCCAAAAATCGTCTGCTCAACTATGATCATAGCAGAGTTGGCCGCGTTGACCAACCTAGGAGATCTATTATGAGCGATGTACAAGCGGTAATTCGACGAGAAGAGTGGGATGATGTCGTGCTGTTGCATATTCTGACCAACAGCGTCGATGCGGTCTCGGCAGCAACGATCGAGCATGCCTGTACCCAGATGAAACCAATCACTGTTTTAGATTTTGCCGATGTGGCGTTTATCAACTCAGCTGGCATTTCGGTGTTGCTGAAGTTTGTGGTTGCTGCTCGCAAGAATGGCTATAAAGTCTTTTGTTTACACGTCAGCCCGCACCATCAAAAAATCTTTAAGATGGTCGAGATGACGCGCTTTATGCCAGTAATCGAAGAACAAGATTTGGCGGCCTATACCAACGCCCAACAATCATCAATCTCCAATTCTTAACGTCCTTCTTCGTTCTTGTTGCGCGATGAGCGCTGGGTTAAATAGCAAGCGCAGGCAATCATTACTGCCTGCGCTCTAGCGTTTAATCGCAATGATTAGGCGGCTTCAATTTCAGCGTCGGGCTGCATCGAAATCACAAATTCGCCATCGCGGCCAATTGCGACGTGTTCAGGGCCAAGGCCAGTTGGCAGCAGTTTGGCTTGTTGAACGGCTCGTTCGAGGGCGCGTTTATTGTTGAAGCCCATGGCATCGAGCACTGGATTGGCGACAAACCGACCATGTTTGAGTGGCGTGTAGAGTTTGGTGCGTTCCAATGAGGCTTTCAGTTCCTCGGCATTGGGCAAAATATGCAGCGCTGGCATGTTGAAGCCATTCAGCACGCGAAACACCATATCCAGCGTTTCATACGGCAAATAGCGCTTGTAAATATCGATCACTCGCAGAAACATACCGTGGTGGGCAATCTCATCAACCCCAACGATTTTGAAGGCGGCAGCTGCGCCAATTTGCTTGCCACGTTTGCGCTCTTCTTCGGTGGTTTGTTCGGGCAAGCCATATTCGCTGCGAATCCGTTTGCGCAGTTCTTCATAATTAAAATAGGTAGCGCGTTCTTGGACCATCGCATAGGCCGCGACCCCCAAGGGCGTGTCAAAGCCAGGATGATTTTCATACATCGTCCAGCGATGCTCGGCAACTTGATCGCGATAGGTTTCTAGTTGCTCTTTGGTGCGGCGGCCTGAGTGTAACAGTACCAATTCCCAAGCCTCGGCGTGCTTGGATTCTTCAGCGCCCCATTGCAATTGAATATTACGCCGTTCGCGCTTGCCATGGACGATGTTGATGGTATCCTCGACATAATCGCCGACATAATCTTCAACGCCCAAGAAACTTTCAACCAAGGTCACGGTATCTTCGCTGAGCATGTGACCATATTGTTCCATCTCGCGCAGTGGCAAATCATCCCATGGTAACCAATTGCGGGTTTTGACGGCTTTGCGAAAATATTCGATATAGGCTAATTTTACTTCTTCGGCGATTGCGCGTTCGCGAGCTTCGCGCGTCCATGGGCCATTGATAACTAGCGGGGTTACTGGGGTTTGCTGTTCGTGTAACACAGAGCCACTCCTTGAATTTTAGGCACACTAAAGAAACCCCGCCGAGACGGGGCAGCCATGTTAGCGGCTTAATACGTCCGTTGTAGTCGGGTTCCTGTCCACAACAACAAAGGGCCGAAAATGAGATAGAAGCTGCTGAAACTGATCACGGAGGGTAGGCCGATTAATGTTAGGCCGGTGCTACCACTCCAAAAGAGCCATTGGCCGATGGTTTGTTTGGGCAGCCAAATCCCTACGACTGAGAGAATCGAGCAGATCGCCGCTGTTCCGCCAAGAATGAAGGCCAGTAGATTGCCATCAAACCATGGAAAGACAAACGAAAGCACAATCGCGATGCTGGCAATCACGGTGGCAATAATCATCATGGTGCGATGTTTGGCGGCCTCACGTTTGGCCGAGCGATGGATGCGCTTTAATTTGCGCCCAAATTGATCGGCCTGAAATGGCAAACCTAAGCGTAAAATCTGATCATCGGCGGTTGGGTCAGCGGCAGCATCGTCGTAGTGCGAGCGTAATTCGCGCAAAATCGCTTCACGTTCGGCAAGGCTGAGCGCTGCTAATTCTTGTTCGAGTTCAGCAAAATAGCTATCATTGGGACGGTGCATCGGAGACCACCTTTGAAACTGCGGCACTAAATCGACTCCATTGGGCACGGCGTTCGTCTAGGACAGCCTGACCAGCCGCTGTTATGCGATAGTAGCGGCGATCAACACCATCTTCGCGCCGTTGCCAAAAGCCTTCGATCATCCCTTCTTTTTCCAACCGATGGAGCGCCGGATATAACGACCCCTCTTTGAGATCAATTACATCGTCGGTGAGCGCACGAATTTCCTTCGCGATCAGGTAGCCATACATTGGGCCTTGCTCGACGAGCGCCATTAGCATCAAACCGAGGCTACCTTTAAGAAGTTCACGTTCAAACATAGGCTACCTTGCGATAAAGGATACTTTGTAATACAAGGTATAGAATAATAGATCTGAAGGCTGCTTGTCAAACATGCAAATTTGGCCCATGATTAACCATAATCAATCCAATTGGTTCGGTAGGCATGGCCCATTGTGTGCTACAGTATTACCAGCCATGCTTTGACTTAGAGGAGCACGCTATGACTCGTGTTGATTGGTTCGTTTTCGGCTTTTTAGCGGTGTTTGCTGTTCTTGTGTTGTTTGTTTTTCGCAAGCGCTGGCAAGGTGCTTTGGGCTGGCTAACGCTAGCAAGTGCCTTTGTGAGCGGCTTGGTCTATACCCGCAACGCTGAAGGCCTGTTTGGTTCGGTGGTGATCGCGGTTGCTGCCGTGATAGGAGTTGGCTTGGTTGGCTTTGATTATTATCGCTTTGAACGCCCCAAGCGCCGTGCTCGGCTTGAAGCTGATGATCCATTAACCCCACCATCGCCCTTTAAAATTCGCCGTCGCCCAACCCTGATGCAACGTCGGCGTTTCCAGCGTGAGGTCCGCCATTAATGAAAACAATCAGGTTAGGAGTGCTTGGAGCGGGTTTGGCGGTCAAACATTTGCATCTACCAGCGCTCAAAGCATTACCAAATTGCTTTGAAATTGTTAGCATTTGCGATCATAATTGGGCCAATGCTGAGGCGCTGGCAGGCTTGCTCGATCTCCACCCAACGATCACTGATTCGTGGGTGGATTTCTTTGCCGATTCCCAAATCGAGGCGGTATTAATTTCGTTGCCAATTCAGCGTAATGCCGAGGCAATTCAAGCAGCGGTCGCGGCAGGCAAACATGTAATTTGCGAAAAACCCTTGGCCGCCAATTTGCCGCAGGCCGAAGCGTTGGTCGCAGCCTGTCAACATGCTCCAGTCAAAATTTTGATCGCCGAAAATTTTCACTATCGCGATGATCTCAAACAAGCCCGCGCTTGGATGGATGCTGGGGCAATTGGCGATTTAGTATTAATTGAACTTCGCGCCACCTTCTGGAGCGATCCCGATCAAGGCTTTGGGGCAACGCCTTGGCGACATGATCATCAATATCGTGGCGCAGTCTTGGCCGATGCCGGGGTGCATCAAGCTGCTTTATTGCGCGAACTAGGCGGGCCAATCGAAAGTGCCCATGCTTTCATTAAGGATGTGCATCCCGTGCTCCGTGGCCCAGACACGATGGTGCTGAATCTGCGTTTTGCCTCAGGCGTGCTTGGTTCGTTGTGTTTTTCGGGCGCAGTGAAAACCGAAAATCCCTGTTTTGATTGGACGGTCGTGCATGGAACCCACGGTAGTATTACCATCCGTGGCGATCAGACGACATTATATCGGGCTGATGGTACAATAGAGCACTATCAAGCTCAAGATTTGCGTGGCTATATCAGCGAGTTTCGCAATTTTTATGCGGCAATTGTTGAAAACGAGCCAATTGTGGCTAGTTTGGCTACTGCGCTGGCCGATTGGCGTTTGATCATGCGGGCCATCGATGCTGCTGAAAGTAATAGTGTGCAGCAAATCGACCCAATTGTGCCCTTGGCAAGCTTGAATGATCTTCCGAACTAAAACAAGGATTTCGATACAATGACTGAACAATGGCCTGATGATGCCGAACAAATTGGCAATTTAGTATTTGTGCCCAACCGCGACTACCCCTATCCTTTTAAAGTAGCAGTACCACCACGCTTTTGGATGGAAGAGCAAACTGGCGTTTTAGAAGCTGCCGTTGATGCTTATATGAATGGCGAACGGCTTGATGAAGCCCAATTAACTGCATTAAAACTCTATTTGACCCAATATGTAGAGCGAGCCGTGATGGCCCACGATGCTAATCGCCAAAAATATGTTGGGCTGATCAAAAAAATGCGCACCATCCACGATATCGAATCGATCGCCGACGAGCTAGCCGAATTTGGCGCAGAAGTCTTTTAGGAAAGGCAAAAGTCAGAAGTCAAAAGGAAAACGTTTCTGGTCTATTAGGTAATGGTTGATCGGGTTAACAGGAATTTTCATGCCCTCACCCCCTAGCCCCCTCTCCCGCACGCGAGCGAGGGGGAACCACCAAACCAAAAGTCCCTCTCCCGCCGCCGTGGGAGAGGGGTTGGGGTGAGGGCTTATAAACCTGACTGTTTTGACTTTTGCCCTTTGACTTTTGCCTTTATTTACGGGGTTACTACCAATGCGGGTGATTACTGGCAGTGCCAAAGGGCGACAATTAAAAGGCCCGCCAGATATTGGCACGCGCCCGATGCTTGATCGGGTCAAAGAATCGTTATTTGGCATTTTAGAGGGCTTTAATGCTTTTGAAGGCCGTGCCCTCGATTTATTTGCGGGCACTGGCTCGTTGGGGATCGAATGCTTATCGCGCGGCGCTGAATGGGCCGATTTTGTTGAGGCGCGTAGCCATGTTGCTGCTGTGACCAAAGACAACCTAAAAACCACCAAATTGGCTGAGCGAGCCAAAGTTTGGAACGTTTCGGTCGATAAATTTCTGCAAATCATCGACGAAAAAACAAAATATGCTATAATCCTGCTCGATCCGCCATATGCTATGGAAGGTATACCCGACCTTGTGGTGCGGGTTGCTGAACACGGCATTTTAGATCCAAATGGCGTTTTAGTTTTAGGCCATTGGCCAAAGCTGGTGATGCCGCCCCAACTTGGGCCACTGAGTTTGCTAAAGCATCGGCGTATCGGCGATTCCTGCTTCTCAATTTATGAATTGAGCCCAGCGTTACCGCCGCAATCGGAGTAATCACCTGTGACTATTGCTGTCTACCCTGCAAGCTTCGACCCAATTACCAATGGACATCTTGATGTTGCGGCTCGCGCATCACGTTTGTTCGATGAATTGGTCTTAGCGGTAGCTCATCGTCCGTACAAAAAGTTGCTTTTTACGACTGAGCAACGGATTGCCATGATTCGCGAATCGGTAGCGCACCTGCCCAATGTGCGGGTGGATGCTTTTTCGAGTTTAGTTGTGGAGTATGCGCTTGAGATTGGTGCAACCGTGTTGGTACGAGGCTTACGGGCTGCAACCGATTTTGAGCACGAATTTCAAATGGCGCATATCAATCATCACTTAGCTCCCACGCTTGATACGGTCTGTTTGATGGCTGATCAACGCTTTACGTTGCTTAGCTCAAGCGCGGTACGCGAAATTGCGGCCTATGGCGGCGATGTTAGCTCTTTTGTGCCAGCTCATATTGCCCTTGCGCTCAAGCAAGCCTATCAAACGCATGAGGAGTCACGCGCATGAGCGAACAATCCCAATGGGGAGAACAGCCCAGTGAACATCAGGAAGCAACCAGCGTGGAGCCAGTCGGGCAACACCAGCGCCCCCCAGAATATGCTGAGGCCGAGTTTGAGCGCCTGATTAACGAGTTGGAAGAGGTTTTAGCGAGTGGTGGCCGTGTGCCCTTGACCAGCCGATTAATGATCGACGAAAAGCAAGTCTTCGACATTATCGACCGGATGCGGGTTGCGGTTCCCAATGAATTACGCCAAGCACGCCAGATTGTGCGCGAACGCGACCAACTGATCGAGGCGACCAAAAAGAAAATTGCGATCACGCTCTCGGAACAGGGCATGCTTGAAATTGCCCAGCGTGAACGCAGCCGAATTATCGCCGAAGCCGAATCAGAAGCCGCCAAAGTGCGCTCTGAAGCCGATGAATATGCCCGACAAGTGTTATTAAACCTTGAAGAACATATTGGCAAATCGCTGACGATTATTCAAAATGGCCTCGATGAACTGGGCGTAGTTTGACAGAGCGCGTTCTCGCGCCTATAATGTCACGTCGCTTGCGGGTTGAATTCCAGCAGGAGGTCACTGTATGTCATCCGAACTCCAATTCAATGTTTCCCAACTATTGCAAGAATATGTTGGGGCGACCCGCCAGTATACTTATGAAAACGAACAGCTTGATTTAGGTGATGGTAGCCGCCTGAGGATCACCGAAGGCGATGTCAAACTGACCCGCACCAAAAATGGGGTCTTAGTAGATGCTGCGATGAGCGGCAACGTCACTTTAGAATGCGTGCGATGCTTAAGCGATTTCAGCCAACCTGTTGAGTTCGATTTCGCCGAGGAATATTTCGCGACGGTTCATGCAACGACGGGCGCACCGTTGCCAGAACCAGAAGAGCCTGATGTGTTCAAAATTAACGGCAACCATTTGCTTGATCTTGGCGATGCTGCCCGTGAATACACGCTCATCAACTTACCAATCGCGCCGATTTGTCGCCCCGATTGTCGTGGTTTGTCGTTCGATGGCCAAAACCTCAACGATAACCCAGAAGCCGATAATTTGGACGATCAAGTGATCGATGAGCGCCTTGCCGCGCTCAAACAATTGCTGAAAGGAGCCTAGTTTCTCATGGGCGCATTGCCACGTCGTAAAATTACCCGCGAACAACGCGGGCACCGCCGCCAACATCTTGCTTTGACCGCACCTTCATTGTCGGCTTGTCCAAACTGTGGTGGCTATCGCCGCCCACATCGCGTTTGCTTGAACTGCGGCACCTACAAAGGTCGCCAATACCTCAAGAAGGACAATGCTGAAGCATAAGCCATGGTTGGCAGCGAAGCAGCGAAAGGGTCGAGACCTATGGTTCTCGTCCCTTTCGCATTTTAGGCGCGTTATTGTGCAGTGCAGCATGAAACGGCTTCACCACGGGAGTGTTTTGCAATGAATGCAGCTATTACTGGTTGGGGGCGCTACGCTCCCGATCGTGTGCTTACAAACCAAGAACTTGAACAAATTGTCGATACCAATGATGAATGGATTCAATCGCGGACTGGCATTCAGCGCCGCCATATTGTTGCTGAAGGTCAAGCCACCTCGGATATGTCGGCTCGTGCCGCGCGGATTGCCCTCGATAAGGCGGGAGTAAAACCCGAAGAGCTTGATTTAATTGTCGTAGCGACTACTTCGCCCGATTTGCTGTTGCCCTCAACTGCCGCCTTAGTTCAAACCAAACTCGGCGCGATCAACGCTGGCGTGATGGATATGAATGCTGCTTGCTGTGGCTTTTTATATGCGCTAAGCGCCGTTACAGCCATGATTCGTGGCGGTGGTGTGGGTAAAGTACTACTCTGCGGAGCAGAAACCATCTCGCCATTTTTAAATTGGCAAGATCGCAACACCTGCGTGATTTTTGGCGATGCTGCTGGTGCTGTCATTCTTGAAGCGACCGAGCAAGAGCGTGGTTTGCAATCCTACAAACTTGGGGCGATCCCCGATACCGCCGAATTATTGTGGATCAAAGCTGGCGCGACGCTCTACCCTGCAACTCACGAGCGACTTGATCAGTCTGAACAGTATATTCAGATGAATGGCTCGGAAGTGTTTAAGCATGCGGTGCGCTCGATGGTCGATAGTTCGTTACATGTGTTGAACCAAGTTGGTAAAACGCCCGCCGATGTGCAACTGGTTGTTCCGCATCAAGCCAATTTACGCATTATCGAAGCCGTCGCCAAACGCCTGAATGTGTCGATGGATCAGGTTTTTGTCAATATTCAAGAATATGGCAATACCTCAGCCGCCACTTTGCCCGTAGCGATCGCTGAAGCCGCCGATGCTGGCCGCATGCAGCCTGGCGATACGATCTTGCTGACCGCGTTTGGTGGCGGCCTGACCTGGGCTTCGGGTGTGTTGGTGTGGGGCGGGAAGTAGAACATAGATGTAATGGTTTATAGTTTAACAACGGCCAGCATGCCCTCACCCCCTCTCCCGCAC
>NZ_DOPT01000050.1:0-11342 GCF_003512625.1 Herpetosiphon sp.
GGTGGTGGCAACCCGATTCGCTCGTCGTTGTTCTACGAATGGAACCCGTACTTCGACGAAACCGACTATGTGTTGGCGATGCGCAATGCCTTCATCACCGCCGGATTCCCCAGCGGCATCGGGATGTTGATTGATACCAGCCGCAACGGTTGGGGTGGCACGGCACGCCCAACGATGGTGAGCAGCTCGAATTCATTGGAAATCTATGTCAACGATTCGAAGCTGGATCGTCGCCCACATCGTGGTGGCTGGTGTAACCAAGCCGGGGCAGGGATTGGCGAACGGCCAACAGCAGCCCCCGTGAGCGGGATTGATGCCTATGTGTGGGTCAAACCGCCAGGCGAATCAGACGGTGTGGCGACGGCAGGGGTGATTGACCCAACCGACCCAGCCAAGCAGTTTGATGCGATGTGTGACCCGAACGCGCAAAACCGCTACAACACAGCATACCCAACCAATGCATTGGCGGGAGCACCGCACGCAGGTCGCTGGTTCCCATCGCAATTTGCAATGTTGGTTCGCAACGCCTATCCTGCAATTGCACCGTAGGTTAGTTCCAACGCTGGACTAGCCACGATAGGCAAGCGAATACTCGTTCAAGGCTCAACGATTGTTAAGATCGTTGAGCCTTGAGCTTTAAGCGGTTTCGGTTGGACGCTCAGGTTGGTTTGCTGGCTGGATTTGGCGTTTTGGCAGCCAACGCCGCAGGACTGGCAATCGCAATAATAGGAGCAAGCCAATCGCAGCACCATAAGCCAATGGTTCGCGAACATCAGCTTTAACTAACCAGACATAATGTAAAATGACTAGGCCAGCAATCACATATACCAAGCGATGTAACAAGCGCCAGCGCTTGCCGAGCCGTCGCATCCAGCCCTTGGTTGAAGTAATTGCTAGAGGAATTAGCAACAGCCAAGCAATTAAGCCAACGATCATATAGCGTTTTTCGCCAATGGCCTCACTGATAAACTCCCAATCGAAGCCATAATCCCAGCCCACGAAAATCAAGAGGTGCAGGCAAACATAGAAAAAGGCATATAAACCCAAAGGTCGGCGTAGCATCGTTACTTGTTTAAATGGTGTAAAGATTTTGATTGGCGTGCATGCTAACGACAAAACCAAAATAACCAAGGCGGTTTTGCCAGTGCGCAGAGTCGCCGCCTGAATTGGGTTGACCGTCAGTTGATCGGTTAAATAATCGAAGATCAATAACCCAAACGGCACAAGACATGCCACATGGACTAAATAGCGCAGCCAATGACGTTTGAGTTGACTCACCATGTGGCCTACCTTTTAATTAATGATATTGCTATGATTTACCAGTTGCTGATCAAAGCTGCTTCGCTTCAATCATCGAGCATGCATCCCTCGCCCGTTTTGGGCTAGTGAGAGATTAATAGTTAGCTTTCAAATCCAGATCTTTGTAGAGCGCAGCAACTTCATCGGCATAACCATTGAAGGCCAAGGTTCGTCGCCGACCAGCCTCACCAATGCGGCGTTCGGTGGCTTGCGACCAGCGTGGATGCGGCACATCGGGATTAACATTGGCATAAAACCCATATTCATCAGGTGCTGCGTTCATCCATAAACTGGTTGGTTGCTCGGCCACCAGCTCAATTTTAACGATTGATTTGATGCTTTTGAATCCATATTTCCATGGCACTGCCAGCCGCAAGGGTGCGCCATTTTGGGGCAAAATTGGCTTGCCATACACGCCAGTTGCCATCAAGGTTAAATCGTGCATGGCTTCATCGAGCCGCAAACCCTCGACATACGGCCATGTGTAATAACTACTGCTTTGGCCTGGCATTTCTTCGGGGCGCATCACCGTTTCAAAGCGCACATATTTGGCGGCGCTGGTTGGCTCGACTTGTTTCAACAAGCCAGCGAGGCTAAAACCCGTCCATGGAATGACCATCGACCAGCCTTCAACACAGCGCAACCGATACACCCGTTCTTCTTGGGTAAATTGCTTGAGCAAATCTTCGATTGCAAAGGTTTGCGGTTTGTTGACCAAGCCGCTGACTTCGACTGTCCATGGGTTGGTCGTAAAATTCTTCGAAGCATCGGCAACTGCTTCTTTGTTGGTGGTAAATTCATAAAAATTGTTGTAATTGATGATTGATTCATAGGGTGTTTGCACATCAACGCCCGCTGGCAGGTCGCTGGTTTCACTGGTCTCGCTGCCACAGGCGGCTAGAACGGTGGCGCTACCAACCAAGGCTGCCGCTCCCTTGATAAATTGGCGACGTGAGTAGAACAACGCTTCGGGTGTTATCTCCGAGGAAGGAATCTTTTTCATGCTCAGCATCCTTATTAATTAACAACCACTAACCCAACCTACGTCTGGCTAGCCCAAATAGATCCAAGTTGCTGTTGTTAGTATAGCGCTGAGATATTAATAGAGTATTACAACGGGCTTACAGCTTGCGATCAATAATAATCTGTAAAACAGAATTTGGTGGCGATTGCATTTGTATCGCCACCTTTAATCACGTTATTCTGCTACGACACCTTTGATTGCATTAGCATGAGCTTCGATGCTAATGTGACCATCGGCGGCAATTGGTAAACTCGCTTGCAGCTGCGTTTGGACTGTTTGTTGTTGGGTGGTCGTCATTGCCCGAATTTGCGGGCCTACGCTGGGTGCGCCAGTGACGGTTTCCCAGTAATCAGCAAAATCTACAAAGTTGCGCCGTACTTTAATTACCGCAGTTTCAACCTTGGTCAGGCCTGCTTGTAGCCAAAGTTCGTGCATAACGGACAGTTGCGAGGCTTCAACGCTCGGTGGACGTGGCACGCTAATGCCTGCATCGATCAAGGCTTGTTGTAACAAAACATAGGGAAAGCCACCGCCGAACATATCCCAGGCATAGGCTGAGACGCTGCCGCCTGGAGCAACTACCCGCGCCATTTCGGCCACGCCCTGAGCTGGCTCAGGCACAAAGAAAATAACCAACGGCATGACTGCCGCATGGACACTATTATCCGCCAGCGGCAAGGCCATGGCATCAGCTTCATGCAGTTCGGCAGGGTAATTAGCCAAACGCTGACGGGCAAAAGCAATTTGAGCGGCTGATGGATCAACTCCAGTAATCATGCTTGGCTGATGGCGTTCAACCACCATTTCGGTGAACGCTCCGTTGCCACAACCAACATCGAGCCAATTTAAACCAGTTTTGGGGGCAAGCCAATCGAGAAATTTAGCGCCAACCAGCTGACTCCAAATGCCCATATAGCGCTCATAGGTTGCGCCATCTTCAAAGCGAATTTGGGTATTTGCCATTATATTGACATCCTTCCACACAATAAATCCGTGCTGGCACTATAGTAGAAGCGCTAGGTTTTTTCAACTTTGGGTTTAGGGATCAGATTTCAGTGATCAGGGTTCGGGGCATTGGAATAAGCAGTCTTTGCGATCTTCGCGTTCTTCGTGGTTTCAGCTTTCGTGTCCTTCGTGTCCTTCGTGGATCGAACATATAATCAAATAAATCTGTGCTATGATCTGGCGCGATCGATTGAATTGAAGAGAGGATACTACCAATGCACAATCAGATTTTGCAGGAATCCGCTAACCAGCGGGAAAGTGCTCGTTTGTTGCAGTTGCGGCTCACGGGCTTCGTTGGGCGTGAAGCCGAACAGGCCGCGATTCGCGGATTAATCGACCAAACCCGCCCAAGCGGTGGCTACGTGTTGGTGACGGGCGAGGCTGGAGCGGGTAAAAGTAGCCTGATCGCCCAATTAATCGTGAGCGCTGGGCTGGCCCAAACCCCGCAGCATTTTATTGCGCTGACCCCAGGCCGTGCCTATCAACTCGACCTGCTGCGTAGCATCGTTGCCCAGCTCATGCTCAAACACGATCTGGTAATCAACTATTTTCCTGCCGATAGCTACCCCGCTTTACGCCTTGAATTTGGCCAGTTGTTACAAACGCTCTCAGCGCGTGGCATCAGCGAAACGATCTATCTCGATGGCTTGGATCAATTGCAGCCTGAGGTGGATGGAACCCGCGATCTCAGTTTTTTGCCCTTACAGCTGCCGTCTGGCATCGTGATGGTGCTTGGCTCACGACCTAACGAGACGATCGCTAGTTTAGCGCTTGAACACGGGGTCGTTTATCAGGTTCCACCGTTGCGCGAGCAGGATGCGGTTGGGCGTTGGCAGCAGGTCCAGCCGACGTTGGAGCCAGTGAGGTTGCATGGTTTAGCGCAAGCCGTCAAGGGCAATGCCTTGTTGGTCGAACTAGCGGCCAATGTACTGCGCCACACCACATCAGCGGAATTGCTGCCATTGCTCGACCACGCCAGCGCTGACGCGACCAATCTCTTCCGGCTGAGCCTTGGACGGATCGAACAAGCAGCACCGCACCACTGGCAATCGCTGATTCGCCCATTGTTGGCAGTGTTATTGGTGACCCAAGAATCGCTTGAACTAGCGGTGCTGGCGGCGATTCTCGAACAACCAACTGCTACAGTGGGCGAGGCGCTGGCCCTGATGAGCGATTGGGTGAGTGTTGCCGCCGATCAGCGCGTGGCTTTGCGCCATTTGTTGTTTCACGATTTTCTGATCGACCACGAATTTGCGGCAGCGGAACGCCGTGGGTGGCATGGACGGATGGCTGCGTGGTGTGGCGCAGCGCTTGACCAGATTTGGCACGATAGTACAGAATCCGTTGAACAGGCACGGCGCTGGTATGCGCGACAGCATTACATCACCCATTTGGATTGCGCAGAACAATGGGAAGCATTGTGGCAAGTGATCGATGCGGGCGAGTATGGCGAGCAGAAAGTGCGCTTTGAGCCAAGCACCCGCTTGTATGGCTTGGATTTGGATCGTGCTCGCGAGAGCGTGATTGCTGCTGGCCAAAGCCTTGAGCAGCAGCTTGAACTCTTGCCGCGCTTGTGGCGCTATAGTCTACTACGCACCAGCCTCACGGCCCATGCCGATCGTTGGCGTGACTATCATTTTGTCATGTTGGCGATGCTTGGGCGGGTATCTGAGGCGCTAGCCCAGCTCGATATTTGTTCGAATCAAGTATCCCAAGTGCGAATCTGGTCGCAACTATTGCCCTATCTAGAATCTGATGTACGCTGGCGAATCTTCCAGCGCATGGAGCAAACAGCCCGTAGCATCCCCGATCCGCGTCGTCGCGATTATGTGTTGCATCTCGTTGCTGTGGCCTATGCCGACTATGACTTGCTGAAAATGGCCTATCCAATTGCGATTAGCCTTGGTGATAGTCGTGATGAAACGCTGGCACATTTGATTGACGTGGCGATTAAACAGCATGATTTAGCCTATGCTCAAGCCATAATCGGGTATGTTCAAGCACCGGCAGCACAGATTAAGCATGCCTTGAATGTAACCAATGCCTTGATTGAAGGCGCAGAATTTGAGGCAGCCCGACACGTATTGGCCGACATTATGCCCTTGGCCCAAGCGGAGCATATTGTTGAAATTAATAGTTTGATTGCGTTGATTGAATGGCGATTGGGTAACCAGCAACAATCCCAAACATTGCTGGATGAAGCCCAAACCATGAGCGCACACTTAAACCCCGATCTGCGATCTGATGCGTGGTTGGCGGTGATTAAGAGTTATGTACATCAAGGCGATTTGCTCAAGGCTGCAAGTTTGCATCGAAAAATTCAATCAGTACAAGTCTGGTGTGATCTGATCATGTTTTATCGTGATCGCGCTGAAGTAACAATAGCGACTGAGTTGGCTATTGCTATGACCAATGCCCACTTTCGTGATTCGGCCTGTTTTGCGCTGGTTGAATGGTATTGTACCCATGCTGAATTTGCGGCTGCCCAACGCCTGATTGAATTAATCGGTTTCGATTGGGACAAAGTTAAAGCGTATTGTTTGCTGGCAAGTAGTTATGCTGAAAATTTGCAATTTGAACAAATGCTGGCAGTAATGCAGCTGGCACACCATACCGTCCCGCGCGAGCAGCAACATTCGATTCCAAGTTTGTTAGTCATTGCCGATACCTATGCCCGCCACAATCTGCATGAGCAAGCCCGTAGTGTGTTTGAACAAATATTAGCACTCTTTTTGAGCGGCCAAAGGTATAATCGGGATGAACATAACCTACACTTTGTGCAAAGTACCCAGCGCTATGGCTATCTCGATCTTTCCGAGCCATTGATTCAACGCTTATTTACGCTAGGAGATTATGGGTTTAATAATGATCTCGTTGAGCGGATTGCGAAAGTCTATGCTGAACAAGGCGAACTTGCCCAAGCAACCCAGATTATTCAATCAATTGGTCAAGATTATCAGTTTATCCAAGCGGCTCAAGGGCTGGTGTTGAGCACAACCAACCAGCAATCTGCTGCTAGCGAATCGTTATTGCTTGCGGCGCGGCAACGGGTTGCCCAAATTAACTCCGATGGGCCGTCTGCCCTAAAAACCCTTTGCGAGCTAGCTGATACAGCGTTGCAGCTTGGATTAACCGCCATCGCCCAAACGTTGCTGAGCGACGTTCATCAATCTCTACTACGCAAGCCACATCTCCTACATCATCCCTTGCTCCAATATGAAGCGTGGCTGCTCAAAAGCTATCAAGCCCAACATAAACTAGCCGATCTGATAGAGCTTGCACGGTTAATCGACGATCCGCAAGCCCATGATCGGTGGATTGGCGCAATTCTTGAAGCCTATCTCCAGGCTGATGATGTTGGACAAGCCTATCAGCTGCTTCGGTTATTTAATGATTTTGCGGATGTCTATGCTAAAAGTGCTTGTAAACTTGCGATCAAAGCCAGCCAACTAGGGTTAAATGAGCTTGCAACCCAAGTGCATCCTGAAGCACTCTCAGCCTGTGAGACCGTTCGAGAGTCGCGTTATCGCATTGAGTATCTCAGAGATCTTGCGGTTGCCCAAATTAACTATGGTGATGCAGGCTGTTTAGCCCGCTTATTGCAGATTTTTCGCGAGCAGGAAGCAGTATTCGGCCAGATCGATTGGTATATTGAAGCGCTTTGCGCAATTGCGGTGGCCTTTGCCGAACAAGGCGATGCTGTAGCGTTTGCTGATTGGCTAAACTATGCACATAAGCGGGCTACGGCGTTTCCCACTGGCTACCAAGCGCTTGCTGAAACGTATTTTGGCTATACTCCAGATTCGGCTATCAAGGCATTTTTGGATTCTATTGAGCAGCTGGTGCAAATAAGCCTAGATCAGGGCTATGCAGATACTGCTCTTGAGGCGTTGGCTAAAATATATACAAGCTATGCAGCCCATGGCCATGCCGAGTTTTTGGTCAAAGCCCATCAAACCGCAATTAGTATTCCTAATCGTGACTATCAATATGCTGCACTTGTAACCGTTGCCCAAGCGTATCTGAAGATCAAAGTTATGCCAGAGCTACAAGTGATTATTAGTGAACTGAGCCAACTTGGCTTTGATTTTTGGATATTTCAGGATCTTACTGCAAGTTGCATTGAAGAAGGCGAGCTTCATTTGGCATACCAGTTGATTCTGTTCGATGAGCGTCATCCAGTCAAGGATGAGGTCATTTGTAACTTGATTGCCCGCTTAATCCAAGCCGATCAGCCGATAATTGCTTATCAGTTAACAAGCGAGATCTACGAGGCTGATAATCGGGCTGGCAGTTTGCAACAAATCATTCATTATTATCTTGAGCGTCAGCAAATCACTGATGTTATCAAGATTATTCAAACCACATGGCGCGACTGCCAAAGGAGTTACGAATTATGGCAATTAAGTACAATCATTGTGCCGTTGATTCCCCACTACCCATGGCTTGGCACTGCCGTGCTCGATAGCGTGCCCTGGCTTGAACAGCAATTAACTCGCTTGAATTAAAACGTTTGAATGGCGCGTCAAGGCTTCCTTTGGGCTAAATGTTCAATTAGCCAATCGAGTCGCTGATCGGAGATTGATCCATGAAACCAAGCATAAACATAGGTAACGGCATCAGGATCAAGCTCCAACAGCAGATACAGGTAATCGGCCATCTCTCTGCCAACCCCAAGATTTTTTAGTTGATGGAGAATTGTTGATGGCGGGTTCCCTGCATGATGGAGCGTTATAATCAGCGATTTGATTGATTCAAACATTGATGAATGCATATTAACCATCACTCCCAGTTAGTTGTCGATCACCATCTCATGAATGTTGTTTGCGGAGAGGGTCATTACGATGGATACTATTGAACAGCAGCTTGAATTGTTGCCGCGCTTGTGGCGCTATAGCCTGCTGCGCACCAGCCTCACGGCCCATGCCGATCGTTGGCCTGATGAACTCTATGTTATGTTGGCAATCATTGGACGTTTACCAGAGGCCTTGGCACAGATTAATGTTTGCGCTTATCCAGAACGTCAAGTGCTTGCTTGGGCGCGAGTGATTAAATACGCCGAGCCGCAGGTTCAATTACAGCTTTTGCAGCGCATCGAGCATTCGATTCGTTCTATCCGTGATCCTGAAGATCAGACCTTTGCTTTGTCGTGTCTTGGCCTGGCCTATGCTGAGGCTGGTATTCCTAATGCGACCTATCCAATCTATCAAGTTATTGATCGGCCTAATCTAACGGTTCAAGGGTTGTTGCTGCAGGCAAATAGGTTGGCTAGCCAAGGTTTGTCTGACCAAGCGTATTTACTTTTTGATGAACTATTCATGACGATTTTCGCCATGCCTCAGTACGAGCAATTGTACCAATTAATGTTGCTTGTTCAGAGCGCCAAGCGTGCTGGGTATAATTCGCTTTGTGAGCGGATTATTCAGAGCCTCTATGTTCCGCACGAAGCCCCTACGTTCAACTCGGCAATTCAGGAGCTTGCTAAAGCCTATGCGGCATATGGTGATTTTGCCGTTGCCCATCAGGCGATTCAATTGATTAAACAGCCGCGCAGTTTTATCCATGCGGCCCGGCAAGTGGCGGTGATTGCCTGTGAAAAACAAATCCATACCCATACAGCAAGTTTGCTACAAGCAGCCCATGAACGTGTTAAGCAGCTTGAGGATATTGATGAACACATTTATCTGTTGGGACAACTAGCCATCCCTGCACGGCAAGCTGGCTTAATCGAGCTGGCCCAAACCTTGATGGATGAAGCTTTTCATAAACTAATTGGTGTGCAGCACCAATATCCGCCTGTAGCTACTAGACTGCTTATTCAGAGTTATCAATCTCAACATGCCTTGGCTGATGCCTTAGCGATCATACCATTCCTTGATAATCCCCAAGCCCATGATTACGTGCTTGGTAACATTATTGAGTGCTATTTGAATGATAATGATCTTACGAATGCTCATCTGCTGTTGAAATTATTTAAACCCCATGAACAGACATATGTAGCTGCCGCTAGTAACCTATTGATTAAGGCTGGTGCGCAGGGATTAATCGAACTCGTTTGGCGGCTTTATTGGGATGTCATGGCTATATCTAAAGCGATTAATGATCATGTTAATCATCGTAATTATTTTGTCTACGTTGCCTGTAATCTTGCGACTGAGGCGAGCACGCATGGGTTAACCGTGCTAACGCCGCGATTGTATAGCGAGGCGATTCAGGCATGTACCACAGTTGATCATGGATATACTCGGCTGCGGTATCTCAAGGATTTAGTGCTTGCTCAGATGAAACATGGTTTGGTTGCGAGTTTCCCCAATTTGTTAGCTAGTTTACGCCTAGGAGCTACCCAATTAGAGATTAATACTGCATTGAATGAATTTCTTTGCCCAATCGCGGTGGTTTATGCTGAACAGGGGAATTATTCGGCATTTGATGATTGGTTCAATTATGCCCATACCCAATTGAAAAATAGCACCCAAACTGATCATAAAGCGCTTGTGTCGGGCTATCGAACGCTGATTAAGACCTATCGTACATCTGCTTCTGATTGGATGAATTCAGCATTTTTAGCAGCGGTGTTGCCAAGGTTGCAGGTGATCGCCAACACAACACATTTGGCTAGTGCTAAAAATCTATTGATAAACATTTATGCGGATTATGCGAGTGAAGGGCATCCAGCCTTTCTCGCTCAAGCATATGAGATGGCGATTACAATTGAACCGATAGCTGATCGGCTCAATGCGCTTAAATCACTTGCCAAGGTCTATGCGAAAGTAAATGATGGGCCGCATTTACGGGCAATTATTGCTGAGATGATTGAGCTTGAGCTTGATGATTTAGAGTTTGAGTCGATTGCCTTGGTCTGCGCTAAACAGGGAGATTTTGCCTATGCCCAAGAATTGCTGGCACGCCAAGAGCCAGCCCCATGGAAAGATGAAGTTTTATGGTATTTGATTGCCAAGCTGATTCAAACCAATCAAGTGGCTACTGCATGTCAGTTAATTCCAAGCCTAAGTGAAGGCTACAAACAAGAACGCGAGTTTCAAAAAATCATTACCTACTATCTTGAACGTCAACAATTGGCTGAAATTGGGCAAATTGTTCAAGATGTTTGGCGTAACTGTATGAGCGATACTGAATTATGGCAATTAAGTACAATCATTGTGCCGTTGATTCCCCACTACCCATGGCTTGGCATTGCCGTGCTTGATAGCGTGCCATGGGTTGAACAGCAGTTAGCTCGCTTGAAGTAAATGAGGATCGCTATGCAGCCTGATTATTATCTGCGTCGCCCACCATTGCCAAGTGAACCAGCCTTAATCGCTCAATTTGAGGCGTTGTGGGCTGAAATTGAGCGTTCGAATACGCCGCTTGATCTGACTGATTTGCTGTCTGGGCCGCGTTGGCCATTTTTGGCGTACTTGGCTGAACATAAACCAGTGCTCTTTCATGGATCGGGCAATCCAAGTTTGAGCAAGCTTGTGCCACGGCAGGCCAGCGATATTGTTGAATTTGGCAATCAGCGGGCGGTTTATGCCGCCTCTGATGGGATTTGGCCGATTTTTTATGCGATTCTGGAGCGTGAGCCGCAAGAAGTTTCGTTGTTGAATGCCTGTTTTCGTCAGGTTAAGCCTGATGGTAGTTTCTCTGATCCCCATTACTTTTTCTCGATTGATGATCAAACTTATCTACGTCAGCCATGGCGTACTGGCACGATTTACCTTCTGCCCCGCGAAGGCTTTATTGCCAAGCCAATCAGCTACAAACGTGGCATGACCCTGCAAATTATGGAGTGGGCCAGTGTGCATGAGGTTGCCCCAATCGCTCGCCTCACGGTTGGCCCACAAGATTTTCCTTTTTTGAACCAGGTGCGTAGCCATAATCTAGCCCGGTTGATCGAACAAGCCAATGCCGACCCTGAAGGATTTCCATGGCTTGAATAAAGGTGCTAGCTTATTTGACATAATTTTTTAAACTCGATTGAGCAGCCGAATTTCACGCTCGCGCCGCAACGACC
>NZ_DOPT01000072.1:0-887 GCF_003512625.1 Herpetosiphon sp.
GGCGAGGGGCTGGGGTGAGGGAATCTTATTTCGTAAGATCGGCGGCAGCTTGGGCCATAATCGGAATAATTTCCCCGAATTGGGCAAAACGGGCATCTTTGGTTTGGCCACGTTGATAGCGGGCATAAATTTGGGCCAAAATCACGACTAAACGATAGAGACCAAGCACATGATAATAGCGAATATGGCTTACATCGCGGCCTGAACGCTCAGCATAGCGTGCGACCAACTCGTCACGGGTGGCAAATCGCCCATCTGTCGGCATCATCGCTACTGCTTGCAAGGCTGGCGGATCATCGGGCTGGCTCCAATAACACAGTAACGTGCCCAAATCGGCCAATGGCTCGCCCAAGGTACACATATCCCAATCGAACACCGCGATCAATTGGCTGGGATCGTTTTGGCGAAACATCACATTATCAAGTTTGTAGTCGTTGTGGACGAGGGTTGGGGCTGAGGCTGGTGGTTGTTGCTCGCAAAGCCAAGCGTAAACATTCTCCATCGCTGGCAGATCATCGGTTTTAGCTTTGTTCCAGCGCTCATACCAGCCAACAACTTGACGTAAGATAAAACCGTCAGGTTTGCCGATATGACTCAAGCCAATCATTGAATAATCGACAGCATGCAGATCAGCGAGGGTATCGACGAGTGCTAAACTGAGGGCACGCGGCGCTTCGGGAGTATTAAATTGATGCGGCAATTCACGCCGAACAACCGTACCATGGCGGCGCTCCATAATAAAAAATGGTGCACCAATGATTTCAGGTTCGTTGCAGAATAAAAAGGTTTGGGGAGCCTGAGCAAAGGCCGGATGTAATTGCGATAAGACCCGATATTCGCGGCCCATATCGTGGGCTGAAGGAGCAACTGGGCCAAGTGGCGGGCGA
>NZ_DOPT01000072.1:946-43959 GCF_003512625.1 Herpetosiphon sp.
CCAAGTGGCGGGCGACGCAGCACATATTCATAATGACCATAATCAAGCAGATAGGTCAAGTTGGCAGCGCCACCACCAAACTGGCGTACAGTCAAGGGCTGGCTAGCACCAGGCAACTTATCGTATAAATAATCGGCTAAAGCTGATTCATTCAACTGTTCATCAGGCCGAACTTGAATCGTATCCATGGGTTGTACCTCGGGACACTACACGCAAACTAGACTTTGCGCTCAGGATAACCGTAACGCTTCAAGATTTCACGGGCTACGACCATTTTATGCACTTCATCTGGCCCATCGTAAATGCGTGATGCCCGCCCTTGCCGCCACATAAAGGCCAGCGGCGTATCATCAGAAACGCCCAAACCGCCATGAACTTGAATTGCCCGATCAAGCACGTTCATCAGCATGGCGGCAACGCTAAATTTAATTAATGAGATATCGATGCGAGCTGATTTAGCTCCAGCTTGATCAATTTGCCAAGCAGCATGCAACACACTCAAGCGAGCAGCTTGAATTTCAGCAGCACTTTCGGCGATCCAATGTTGCACCACTTGCTTATCGGCCAACGGCCCGCCAAATGCCACGCGCTTGGTGCTATACTCGCACATTAAATCGAACGCTCGTTGAGCCTGCCCAAGCCAGCGCATACAATGGTGAATGCGGCCTGGGCCAAGTCGAGTTTGGGCGATAGCAAAGCCTTGTCCACGCTTGCCAAGCAGATTTTCGGCGGGCACGTGTACATCGGTATATTCAATTTCCCAGTGGCCGCCGCCTGTGGTATGGCCCATCACCGAAATTGGCCGCACTAGGGTTAAGCCAGGGGTTTCGGCTGGCACAATAATTTGGCTATAGCGCAAATGGGTCGGAGCATCAGGGTCGGTCATGGCCATAACGATGCCAAAGCCTGCGCCATTGGCATTAGTGCTATACCACTTGCGCCCGTTGATCACCCACTGATCATCAACTAATTCGGCAGTTGTCTGGAGCAAGGTTGGGTCGGCTCCGCTGACATCTGGCTCGGTCATGCTGAAAAATGAGCGTACAGCGCCTTGTTGCAAGGGCCAAAAAAAGTGCTCGTGCTGAGCCGCTGTGCCGTAGTGCCAGAGAATTTCGGCATTGCCACTATCAGGCGCATTCGAGCCAAAAATGCGCGGGGCAAAATACGAGCGCCCAATAATTTCGTTGAGCAGCCCATATTCCATAATTGAGAGGCCCATGCCGCCAGCCTCGCGTGGCAAATGGCCCGCCCACAAACCCAATTCCTTAACTTCAGCTTGTAACTGCTTGATCTCAGGGTGATCCTCGGAGCAAGCAGGATAGGCTTTTTCGTCGTAATCGAACCATGCTTGCTCGTTGGGATAGACCTTTTCGCGCAAAAATTGGCTAATTTGTTCGCGCATTGCCGCAATATGACTGGGAATTGCAAAATCCATGGGCTTCGTTGCTCCTTGGTGGGGTGGGCCTTATTTGGCCCACGACATCCCTGAATCGACATCAAACAAGTCGCGCCGAATATCGACTGGTTGGCTGAGGCTGGGCGTGCTGCCCTCAATCGTGAGATCGGCAATCGAGAGCGTGACTTGATCGCTAATCGTGAAAAAGGCTAGTTTTGTGCCATCAGGCGACCATGTGGCTTGGCGCGAACGTCCGGTGCTGGTGAGCTTAATGGGAGCACTGCGTACTTTGCCGTTGGTATCGGGGGCGGGCACGATAAACACATCACTATAGCCATTTTCGCTTTTGGTGAAGGTCAGCCATTTGCCATCAGGCGAGAAGGACGGATCAATCGCACCTTTAAAGGTATCTTCGCTTGGCCCTTGCAGCACCCCATACTCATCGTTGCCACCAGGTAGATCAAGCACCGCGTAGCCCAGCTGGATCTCAGCAGCCTCGCAGCCAAAGCAGCGTTCGGCTTGGCTATAGACAATCATCGTGCCATCATCAGACCAGGTTGGGTGGCTCAAATCGGTATCTGCTTGGACAAAGCGTTGGAAACTAGCCTCAGGAAATTGGCCTGTGCCGATGCGGCGAGTGCCATAGATGTATAGCGAAAGCGGATATTCTTGGTAGCCGCCGCCAACATCGCGTGGTGTTTGGGCTTGCGAAACATAACTGAGAAACTGCCCATCAGGCGACCAACGCGGATAAAACGCCCAACGCAGGGTTTGAATATGATCTTCCGAGCGGGCAGCGATATTGGTTGGTTCGTTATTCGTGACCTGCTGTTTGTTGGAGCCATTGGCATTCATCACCCAAATATCGG
This sequence comes from Herpetosiphon sp., assembly GCF_003512625.1. Lineage (NCBI taxonomy): Bacteria > Bacillati > Chloroflexota > Chloroflexia > Herpetosiphonales > Herpetosiphonaceae > Herpetosiphon > Herpetosiphon sp. The sequence goes on from NZ_DOPT01000072.1 coordinate 3,212, forward strand.
CGAAACTCTCTTCGCGCTGAATATAGGCGATTTTGCTCCCATCGGGCGACCAACTGGGCTGGTATTTTTTGTGCGATGTGGTGATGCGTCGAGCCTCAGTGCCTTCGTGAACCCAAATATCACCCGAGCCGTTTTCGACCCGCACGAACAGCAATTTGCCTGGCACATTGCTTTGATTTTCGACCACAATTTGGGTGGCTTGGGTTTCATCGACCGCTGGTTGGGCTTGATTCGTGGGGAGTGGCTGCATGGTTGGCAGGGCTGAGCCTGCTTCGCTACAGGCGGCTAACAAACACAGTAGGATCAACAAATAGAACGAACGTCTCACACAGAACCTCAATCTGGCTATAGGGTTAGTTGATTTCAGTGGTACGCGGTAAGAGTACGCGCAGCGTTTGCGGAACCACCCGAAAGGTCATGGGTGTTGTGCCAATCGCATCGCCATCGACTTGAATTGGCAAAGGCTTGGAGCAGGCAATCTCGATCTCACGAGCTTGCACATACTCTAAGCCTTGGATCACGCCATAGCCACGGAACAAAATTCCAGCTAGCAATTTAGGGGCATCAAGGGCACTATCGCCCATCATGGTACAAACATCGAGCATACCATCGCGCATGGCTGCCCGATAGGCAATATTCAACACACCACCATACAGCCGTGAGTTGCTAATTAACACAAACAGGGCATTGCCCTTGAGCGGCTGGCCATCAAGGCTAATGCGGGTGCGCGTGCCTCGCAAGCGCCAAAGCACAGGCAAGCTTTTGATCACATAGGCCAAGCGGCCTAAGCGTTTTTTATCAGCCGAATGGACTTCGCGGGTAATTGCTGCATCTAAGCCAACGCCTGCCATCAGCAAAAAATAGCGCTCATTAGCTTGGCCAACATCAACCAACTCAACATGGCCATCAGCCAATTGGCGAGCTGCATGCAATGGATTGAGCGATTGTTGTAGTTCGCGAACCCACACATTGCCTGTGCCAACTGGCAAGGCTCCCAGCGCGGTATCAGTGCCAACGAGGCCATTCATGACCTCGTTGATCGTGCCATCGCCGCCAGCCGCCACAATTAAATCGTTGCGTTTGGCTTCTTCGCGGGCAAAACTGGTAGCATCGCCAGCCTTGCGAGTTTCGCGTAACCGCACTTGCCAGCCTTGGTTGCTGCGCCATTCAGTGATGCCTTGGGCGATGGCGCGGCGTTGGTGGGCATTGCCGGCATTTGGATTAAGAATGACTGTTACACGTTTCATTCGTCGTCGTTATCATCATCATTATTAAAATTCAGTGCTGCCTGTGCTCCGCGACGTTCGATACTTTCAAGCAAGGTTGCTGGCGTTTCGATCCAGCCACGACGCAGGGCGTATAGCACCGCTTGGGTTCGATCATTCAGCGAAAGCTTGCGCAAAATCGATGAAATATGGTTTTTGACGGTTTGGGTGCTAATTTTGAGCGCATCGGCGATATCTTTGTTGGTTGCACCGCTGGCAATATGCTCTAGCACCTCAATTTCACGGTCGCTCAACGGCGAGAACAAACTAATATCGAGGTCTGGCTCGGCTACGATGCCAGTTTGCAAACCACGAAACTGGGTCAAAATCCGATCAGCGACCCGTGGATCTTCAAACATTACATCGTTGATCACATATTCGCCACGAGCGACGCGCCGCAAGACAGTTGCCAAGGTTTTGGGGCTAATTTCCTTGGAATAATAGGCGGCGGCTCCAGCGCGTAAGGCGTTGAAGGCATGCTCATCGCTTTCGTAAACGCTCAACATCACCACGCCGATGTTGGGATATTGGCGGCGAATTGTGCGAGTAAACTCCAAGCCATCCATGTTGGGTAAATTCAAATCGGTGAGGACTACATCTGGCTCATGCTCAGAAATTAAGACTAAGCCTTCTTCGGCACTAGAACCTTCTCCAATGATCTTGATATCGCGTTCGCTCGAAAGCGCCCAACGAACCCCTTGCCGAAACAATGGGTGATCATCGACCATCAGCACTTTGACTGTTGCATACATAGTGGTTCCTTTGCTAATGTAGCACGCCAGCGCTGCCAAGCTTGCTCGACCGAGTAGGGAACATAGATTCCTGCTTGGGTCAATAAGCTAGCAGTCGTTGGAAGCGGTAGCCCAACAACGGTTGTAAAACTGCCTTGAACCTCTTCGACCAAGCGTCCGCCGATGCCTTGTACGCCATAGGCTCCGGCTTTATCCATTGGCTCGCCAGTTGCAATGTAGTCCCAAATTTCAGCATCGCTGAGCGGACTTAAACGCACTTGGGCAGCAGCCAACTCGCATAACGGTTGGTCTGAGGCGGCGGGCAGCACCACAACTCCGGTATAAACAGTATGCCAACGTCCGGCGAGGCGGCGCAGCAATTCATAGGCATGAGCCGGATCACGTGGCTTGCCCAAGATCAACGAATCAATCACCACAATCGTATCAGCGGCCAAAATCGCTGCTGAACTACCTGTTTCGCGGGCTGCTTGCGCTTTACGCCACGCTAATAAAGTTGGGTGATTGGCAAGGCCTAAATCGAAAGCTGGGAGCAACTCCACAATCGCTGAGGGTACTTGATCTTGGCGCTCTTCCCCATCATTAGCCTCAATTATAAACGACAGCCCCAAACTACTTAACAAATCATGCCGTCGGGGTGAGGCCGAGGCCAGAATTAAGCTATCCACGCTGCATGGTACTCCACAAGCCAAACTCAATTGTTGTTCATCATAACGCAAACAGGCAAAGCTGCAAGTAGCAATTAGGCTTCGTCATCATCCTCAAGCAGCCGATCATCGCTGTGCAGCGTTACACCATCATTGGCAACCGCTTGTTGGGCAATGTAGCGATTGGGGGTGTTGAGGTTGGTCCAGCCGCCAGCATCGCGCAGGGCTTGCACCGGAATATTGGTTTGGGCAACGCGGGTGGCCCACGAATGGCGCAAATCATGCGGCGCAAGATTGTTGATGCCAATTAATTTGCCAAGCTGCACAATCCGTTTGTGAATTGCCCGCTCGGAAATACCAAAGCCAACATGATTGCCCTTGTGATCAAAGGCTGCCAACAACGGTGTTTTAAGCTCAAGCGGTTGGGCAATAACTTTTTGGTATTCACGCAAGGCCTTGGCTGTATCGCCAATCAAGCGATGTTTTTGCACTTTATCAACTTTTGGGCGATCTACTAGCAAAATTTTGCCTTGGATATGCTCCCACTTGAGCACCACCACCTCGCCACAACGCATGCCCAAATCAACCAACAAACAGACGATCAGGTAATCGCGCCAACCAACCTCAGGTGTTCGGTTGATCGGATTATTGCGGGCGGCCCGTTTAAGCTCGCGAATTTGGCTTTGATCCAAAATATGCGGTGCGGCTTTTTTGGTCGAGAGGCGGGTGGGCGTTTCGGTCGCTTCACGTTGGGCATCGATGCCATCGCCTTCGCGGCGGCGATAGCCTTCAACCGTGTGAATTCGGCTCCATGCCTCAAGGCTCAACACGCCAGCTTGATGTGCCAAGCGACAATACAAGCGCACCGTGCCAAGCCGAATATTAATTGAGCCAAGCGCATAGCCTTCATTCAACATCCAAGTGCGAAACGTCGTGACGATGCCGACGCTCATCTCGGCCCAAGCATTTGGCTCAGTGGCCAGAATTGGCACTTCTTGTTCATCAACCGGAATCACAATGCCAATTGAGGCCAAAAAATCGGCAAAAATTTTCAAATCGGTGTTATGGCGGCGAATCGTTTGGGGGCGTTGACGCAAGCGATATTCGATAAAGCTATGTTGGGCCGAAATCTGATCAGCCACGGCGCTGCGTTGCTTCATCACCGTCGTAAAATCGGGCGCAAGTGGATTGTTGCTCACATGTGGAATTAACTCTAACTCATCCATGATCTGCCTCGTTGTAGCTCGTTGGTGCAGTTTAGCCGATGGTTTAGGCTCTTGTCAAAGCACGCTTGTTCGAGTTTATCGAGGTGGTTTTAAGCGTTGGTTAAGAATTTAGAAAAAATCAAACTCTTCAAGCGAATTGACTTCGCCATCGATAATCTGCTGAATTTTGTCGATGCGCCACAACACATCGCTAGCTGCGACCACGAATAAGTAAAGATCAAGCGGGTTGGTTGGATAGCGAGTTTGATAATCTGGGTCATCGCGCAGGAATGGCAGGGCATAGCTTAGAGTTGCAGCTAACAATTCACGGGTAATTGGGCATTCGAGCGAATCGATGTACTTCCAAGCAGCTTGTTGGCCAATAAACAGCTTGCTGGAACGTAACTCGATAAGTTGGGTACGCTCAACTGGGCTGATAGTGGCTCCATACAGATAGCTGCGCAAACGATCAGGCTGCTGAAAAAAAGCGTACAACCCCCGCCCATAAATCAGCCAATCCATCGGAGATTCATACCAATGAGTGGTATAGGCAACATGTCGCAACATAAAGCTTGGGAAAATCAGGCCTACACCTAACTGCATGAGCATATGTTGGCGCGGTTTGGGCAAGCTATTAATCCAGCGCCACGTTTCATCCCAACGAAAGCGATGATCAGTTGGCAAAACACCATTAGAAGTTACTGGCCATTTGCCGAGGACTGCTGGAGTTGGCGGCATCGGGATTGGAATTGGTTTGGGCAGAACAGGACTGCTTGGGTTATTTTTCTTTCCAAGCAGCTTCAATATAAAACTTCTCATTAATGCAACTCCCAACTTTAAACGACTTAGGGTTTGAGGATAGCATAATGTAGGTTTTGGTGTGCTAGTCCAAAGGTGTAGCTTAAATAATGCAAGATCAATCGCTGTTATGTCCAATTTCACTTAACGAATGGTCGCTAACCTAGCTATACAACTTGCGTAGGATTTGGTTTGGTGCATTCGAGCGAATCGCTGCTAGTGGTGTTAGTTGGCTGTATTATATTGTCATCAATTAATACAAGTAAGCTGATTGTTCTGGCCCTGAAAAATCATTACACTTGAGGCTTAATCAACAATCGGTTTATTGATATGAAATCCAAGTTCATCGTCGAAAGTTGTCATTGGCTTTGTGTTGCTGGGGTTATTAATTATTGGCTGTTTGATATCTATAATACCGATAATTAAGCTTTACAGTGCGATAATTAGATGATTTTTCTGCCTAGCAATAAGTTGTTGTAATTACCTCTTGCAAAAAGGATTGGCTTGTTGTATAGTCTGCCTTAATAGTATGATCGATGGACTGGAAATCTACATACCTCTATATCTACATCCCCTGATTTCCTAACTGGATTTAATATCTTAAGCCACTGCTAATTTGCTACTATGTATACCATTAATATGCATGGCAAGTGAATACTATTTGGTGTGTGCATAAAAGCAGGAGCTTGTTGGGCGTTTCATCTACCATGGCCTCATTGATCGTTGCGGCCACGAGAAAACACAAAGCGACTAGACAATATTTCCACATCAACTTGAGAGGATTGTTCCAATGCCGACAACATTTCCGCAGATTATTACCACACAGATTGGAGTAACCCATACGGGCAAGAACTATATTCTTGATAAAGGCATGCCGTTATTAATGTTTGGGGCCTATATTAAAAGTTTTGCACCCTATATTGGCATGATTAAGTTAGGCTGGACTACCTGGGCGCTTTTCGATCAACACGAGCTTGATGCTAAAATTGCGCTAGCCAAACACTATCATATTCCCCTTTGTTTAGGCGGAACTCTCTTCGAAATCTGTGCGACTGAGGGCTATTACCAGCAACTGCTCGACTATATTGTTGAAAAAGAATTGATCAATATTGAATTAGCTTCAGGCTTTGCGGTTGAATATCACGAGCTGCCTACGCTGATCAAGCAAGCGACTGATCGCGGCCTTCGGGTGCTTGTGGAGATTGGCTATAAAAATCAGGAAATGGATGATAGTTTGAGTGTCCCTGAGCGTATCGGGCATATTGATTCTGCATTTCGTGCAGGCGCAGATGCAGTTATTCTCGAAGCACGTGAGGCTGGCGAAGGCTATTCAGTTTTCAAAACAAATCAGGCAAAAAACGCCGATCTGGTAACCCAACTACTTAAATCCTATGATCTTGACAAACTTATTTTTGAAGCTCCCACCCGTAACAGCCAAATTCAAATGGTTCAGCTCCTTGGGCCAAATGTGCATATGGCGAATATTCCATTCGATGAAATTCCCCGAATTGAGACGATTCGGCGTGGGCTGCATGCAGATACCTTTTTGGCATCCAAGTATCGGTAATTGGTGAGCAGGCTAATCGTGCAGTTTTCAAGAGTTCTAGGCTTGACTCCAAGGAGAAACGATGAGCGATTTGGCTCCCACCCTATCTTGCCAAGTGTGCTATACCGCCGCCAATTGTTTAAGTTGGCGTTGTCAACAGTGTGGAGGCACTTTAGGGATCGATACTATGCCTAGTTTTGACCCTAGCCTGATTGATCAGACCACGTGGTCACTGTGGCGTTATAAATTTACCAGCCGTCTCAAGCATTATCTCATTAGGCGAAGGTTGTACTCCACTGACCAAGGTCAAGGTTGGTCGGCATAGCTTTCTTGCGAAACTTGAATTTCTTAATCCAACTGGTTCGTATAAAGATCGTGGTGTGTCGGTAATGATGAGTCATATCTTGAGTCATCAGGTTCGGCAAGTGATTGACGACTCTTCTGGCAATGCTGGTGCTTCTATCTCGGCCTATGCGGCTCATGCCGGTATCCAAGCACGGATTTTTGTGCCGGCCCATGCTAGTAGTTATAAAAAACAGCAAATTCAACGGTTTAATGCCACTTTAGTTGAAGTTGAAGGGTTACGGAGCGCGACGACCACCGCCTGTTGGAAGGAAGCTCAGCATACAACCTATGCCAGCCATGCTTGGAGTCCTTTTTTTCTGGCGGGCCAAATGACCTGTGCTTGGGAGATGTGGGAACAACTTGGGAGGCGAGTACCCGCTGCCATTGTTTGTGTTGCCGGTCAAGGTGGCCTCTTAATTGGCTTATTGCAGGGATTTAAGGCCTTGCTAAAAGCCAAGCTGATTCCACACCTACCGCGATTATATGCAGTTCAGGCGCGTGCCTGTGACCCAATTGTGCGAGCTTGGGAGGAAAGAAAGGAGTTTCCCCAGGCTTGTGTTGAACAGACAACCTTGGCCGAAGGAATTCGGATTGCCCAACCAGTTCGTGGCCGCGATATTCTCCGCGCGATCTACGAATCAGCAGGTGCGGCTATTCGGGTAGAGGAACACGAAATTCTCGCTGCTCAAGCGATGTTGGCCCACCAAGGTTTATTAGTCGAGGCCACCAGTGCTGCTGCGGTCGCTGGATTATCCCAAATTTGCCAATTAACCGAGCTTGCGCCCGACGATATTGTTATTCCGTTGACTGGCAGTGGCCTTAAACAAGCCGCTGTAGCCGAATTAAGCATGAGGAGTTAAGCACAACGATGGTAGCTAAAGATATGGATTGGACGGAAAATTATACGACGATCAAGGCTTTGGATGCTCGCCATGATGTTTGGAAACACAATGCAGCGGTTGATGGCCCATTCGGCCCTGATCTGGTTCCAGCGCTCAAGCCCGATACATTGGTACTCGATGCTGGGTGTGGCACTGGTGTTCACCTCAGAACCTTGATTGATCGCTACCCGCAAGCGCGATTTGTGGCCATGGATACCTCTGAAGCCATGGTTGCTGCTACCCGCGAACGCTGCCCTGAAGCCGAGGTCGTGGGTGGAACTATTACGCAGTTGGCGTGGGAGGATCACCATTTTGCGGGAACGACATGTTTGCACGTTTTATATCATGTTCCTGATATTCATCAAGCGGTGAGTGAGTTGGCACGGGTAACGCAAAAGGGAGGCTGGGCGGTTATTAGTACCGTTGCTGACGATGCAGGCCAAGAATCACTGCGTTTGCATAATGCTGCATGTGCTGAAGCTCATGCCTCCGAATGGCAAATTGAAAAGCTGCCGTCGGCCCGCTTTAACACGGCAAATGGCGAACAATTTATTCGCCCCTACTTTTCTCAGGTGACGCTTTACCCACGCTATGCCGCCTTGTATTTCACCGAAGTTGCGGCAGTTTTGAAGTATTACACCAGCATGGATTACTATCAGCAGATTTATCGTGCCAATCAAGCGTTGGCTGAGCAGGTGGTGACCAAGGCTCGGCAATTGGTTGAGGCACAGTTGCATGCGAAGGGTGAGTTTCAGATCTCAAAAAATGTCGGTACTTGGCTTGCCTTCAAATAAACAACGAGTTAGAGATAGGAGTTTTGCATATGGTCGTTATTGATTTTGATCCAAGCAGTGCTCAACGATATGTTAATCAAGGCTTTAATATTGTAACGGTTGATGTATTACGGGCTTCGTCAACGATTACTGTTGGCCTAGCCCGTGGGGCCGCCGAGATTATCCCCTGTGTGACTGTTGATGAAGCCTTTGCCCTCAAGCAACGGCATGATGCTATTTTGGTTGGTGAAAGAAATGCCGTGATCGTAGCAGGGTTTGATTATACCAATTCGCCCTATGATCTTGAGCAAACTGATTTAACTGGGCGGATTATGGTGATTACGACCTCTACCGGGACACGCTTGATTGCTGAATCTATGGGCGCAGCGCATATTCTGATTGGGACGACGATCAATGCCCGCGCAGTTGCCAACAAAATGGCCCAACTTGGCAACCAATGGGCGATCATTGGCGCAGGGACACGCGGTGAGTTTCGTCCAGAGGATAAAGTTGGCTGTGCCGTGATTGCTCAATACTTTCTGCAAGTAACAGGTGAAACGACCGATTCTGCAACCCAAGCATTTATTGATGAGTTTGGTTCCAATAGCTATGAACATATTAGCCAATCACCGAGTACGATTAAGCTATTAAGCCTCGGTCGAGCTTGTGATGTGGATTTTGTGCTTAATCACCCTGATGCCTTTGAAATAGTGCCACAGGTTATTTTAAAACAAGCTGCTGATGCAGCCTATTTGAGTATCGTTCAAGCTTAACGGCTCGTGATACCAGACGATTTTGTGAATACGCTGGTAGCGCTAGCAATGCGCAACGTTTTGCACACGAGGAGATTAAATCAATGGATGCAACCCAGGCAATTATCTTATGCGCTGGACTTCAAAAATCATATGCTTACGAAGATAGCAAATTTATGTTTGATATAGCGGGACGACCAGCGTTCTCCTATACCATGGAATCAATTCTTGAGGTTTTTCCTGAATCAGCAGTGACGATTATCACGTCACAACGCTTTCAAGATTTTAATGCGTTTATTAATCAAGCTTACCCTACGGCAACTGTGGCGTTTGATGATAATCCTGGCTCGGGTACTGCCCTTTCATTAAAAAAAGCTACTCCTTTCAAGAAGCTCAATTAGCCTATTGGGCGAAGCAATTAGCTGGCCCATTACCAGTCCTCCAGCTTCCAATAGCACACGCCCGATCGACGGTACAGCAAACGTTTCAAGGCAAAACTGCATATTTTTCAATTAATGAGGAGCTAACCAAAGCCCTCAAAGCATTTGCTCATCAGGAGCAAGCTAGCCTTTTTATGATCTTAGCGACAACGATTAAGCTGCTGCTATATCGGTATAGTAATCAAACCGATATGCTGATTGGTACGCCCGTAGCGGGGCGTTTAACCACAGCTTTAGAATCGATTGTAGGATTTTTGGCTAATACCCTTGTATTAAGAACCTCGCTTGCTGGCCAACCTTCTTTTCGTGTACTTCTGCAACGGGTTCGCGAGGTTGCACTTGCGGCATATGCGCACCAAGCGCTGCCCTTCGAGCGCTTACTTCAGCAGCTCGGCCCGAATCGTAGCCAAAGCCATTTACCAGTGTTTCAAGTACTGGTTACCATCCAAAATAGCCCTGAGGCCACGCTCCAACTGGTTGATACCAAGATTGTGCCGATTGAATTTGAGCGTGGAACGGCTAAATTTGATTTAAGCTTTGTGTTTACTGAGACCATGAATGGCTTGGCGGGAGGCATTGAATACAACACTGATCTGTTTGATGCTGCAACGATTGAGCGCATGATCGGGCATTTAAACAGCTTATTGCTTGCTGGTTTAAGTGCGCCAGATCTGTCAATTGCGCGTTTGCCGCTGTTGACCACTGCTGAGTATGCGCGATATATTGCACAATCTCGTGGCATCGCGAGCAACTTCCCAAGCGAAAGCTGTGTACTGACCTTATTTGAACAGCAGGTGGCGCGAACACCGCATGCGCTAGCTGTTGTTCAGGGTCACGCCAGCCTTACCTATCAAGCTTTAGATCATCAAGCGAATCAGCTAGCCTATTATCTTGCGGCCCTCGGCGTGAAACCAGGGACAGGGGTGGGTTTGTGCATTGAGCGAACTCTAATGATGGTGGTTGGGATGATGGGTATTCTGAGGCTTGGGGCAATCTATGTGCCGATTGATCCGAGCTATCCACCTGAACGTCAAGCTTATATGGTCGCGAATGCTGGTTTGGTTGCGCTTGTAACACAAGATCAATTGGCAAGTGCGCTGCAAGCCCAACAGCCTAAGCTCGCAATTGTTGCGCTTGATACCGATTGGACGGCAATTGCCTGTGCCCCACGCGTCAAACTGCCGCTCATCACGGCTGATATGGTTCTGTACAGTATCTATACATCGGGATCGACTGGAGTTCCGAAGGGCACAGAAGTAACCCATCGTAACTTTGTGAATCTGCTCAATTGGTATATTACGGAATTTAATTTAGGGTCTGACGATCGGTTTTTGTTAGTGACATCGTTGAGTTTTGATCTGACCCAAAAAAATGTTTTTGCGCCGTTGATCAGCGGGGGAACTCTCTATTTGTACGATGCGCCCCAGTATGATCCGCATACGATAACATCACTGATTGATCAGCATGCAATAACCGTCATTAATTGTACGCCAAGCGCTTTTTATCCGCTGGTTGAAACAACGCCTGATCAGGCGATCGTGCAGCTAAAATCGCTCAGATGGCTCTTTTTAGGCGGTGAACCGATCAATCTGAGTCGATTCCATGGGTGGATGCAATCGAGCCATTATCAGGCAACCATTATTAATACCTATGGGCCAACTGAGTGTACTGATATTGCAGCGAGTTATTAGATTGATGCGCTTGCACAACTGGCTGAAAAGCCAATACCAATTGGCATGCCGATTTACAATAGCCAACTCTTAATTCTGAACGATGGTCTACAGCCAGTTCCCGATGGATGTATTGGCCAAATTTGGATTAGTGGGGCTGGAGTTGGCAATGGCTATACTGGCCAGCCAGGGTTGACGGCTGAGCGTTTTCGGCCTAACCCCTTTGATTATATCCCTGGCTCGCGGATGTATTGCAGCGGTGATCTGGGTCGGCGTAACCAGAATGGGGCAATCGAATTTCTCGGGCGTACTGATCATCAGGTAAAAATTCGCGGCTTTCGGGTTGAATTAACCGAAATTGCACAGCGCTTACAGCAGCATCCGGCGGTTCGCGAGGCGCTTGTTATGCGGCACGAGCATCCGCTGCGGGGCGAATATCTTGTTGCATATGTTGTGCTGATCCAGCCGGCTCAAGCCGATGTTGGTGCGTTGCGGCGCTATCTTGCAAAGCATAGTCCACCCTATCTCGTTCCAGCTGAAATTGTGCTACTGGAGGCATTTCCGCTTAGCCCAAATGGCAAGATCGATCGGCAGGCGTTGCCGCATCCCACGGCGAATGTTCATGCTGGTGAGGCTCGCCAACCCGCTGCTCGCTCATTTGACCCACTTGAGTTTCAAATACGCACAATCTGGGAAGAGACGCTTGGCATTGAACCGATTGGGGCACAAGCGAATTTTTTTGAGCTTGGTGGGCATTCGTTGCTTGCGATTGCATTGATGGCACGGATCGAAGAACGGCTTGGTAAACGCTTGCCAATTACCATCCTCTTTGATGCCCCCACGATCGAGCAAATGGTCGGCTTGCTTCGGCAGGAGGGCTATGCGCCGCGATGGTCGCCGATGGTTTTGATGCAAGCAGGGCGTAAGGGGTTTCCTGCACTATTTTGTGTCCATGCACTTAGTGGCAGCGCCTTTGCCTACACAGTATTGCCCAAACATATCTCACCCGACCAACCATTTTATGGGATTGAATCGCGCGGTCGCGATATTAACCAAGCCCCTGATCGCTCGATTGAGGCCATGGCGGCCTATTATATTGAGCATATGCGGCTGATTCAACCTAGTGGACCATATTGTATTGCTGGATGGTCATTAGGTGGGCCAGTTGCCTTTGAAATGGCTCAGCAATTATATCGTGCTGGTGAAACAGTGGCGTTGCTGGCGATTGTTGATACGGGAGCGCCCTTGGCTGGGCGATTACCAATTGAACCAGCTGCCATTGATGATCTTTCTTTATTGGTGCCACGCTTACGCCATTTTGGAATTAATCTCGATTTGGACTTCATTCAAGCACTTCCGGCAGATCAGCAGCTTCCTTATATTATGCAACAAGCAGTGAGTGGTGGTTTTTGGTCGGCAAACATTACGCTTGCCGAAATTAAGCGTAAAGGTGAGCTGATTCGCACAAATTTAGCCGCACGACGCAACTATAGCGCCCAGCCCTACCCTGGGACAATCAACCTCTTCCGCACCAAACAACATCCAGGTTATAGCGACGACGAAGTTACGCTTGGTTGGGATCAATTGGCTTTAACGGGAGTTAAGGTGTGGGAAATCCCTGGTGATCACCTCTCAATTTTTCATAGTCCTTATGTTGAGGTGTTGGGGCACGCATTATGGGAGTGTCTTCAGGGTTGTACGGATCAGCTAGACGAACTCGATTACGCGCATGAACGATATCGAGCGCAATGAATGCAAATGAATGCATGGGAGGTTGTGAGATGCGTATTCAAGGAGCGACCCAGAGCAATCCAACCGATACAAGCCCGGATGACGATCAACCCTGGTGCATCCATGAGCTGGTTGCCCAACAATCACGCTATTGGGCTGATGCTGTGGCGGTTATCCACGCTGACACGCAATTAACCTATGCCCAATTAGACCAGCGGGCTAACCAAGTTGCCCACGCCCTGCTTGAGCAGGGGATTAAGCCCGATCACCTCGTTGCTCTCTGCCTTGAGCGCTCAATCGACATGCTGATTATCGTGTTTGGCATTCTAAAAGCCGGTGCAGCCTATTTACCGATAGACCCTCACTACCCGTATGAGCGTCAACGCTTTATGATCGAACACTCACAAGCACCGCTCGTAATCACCACAGCTCCATTGGAAGGAGCGCTTGCTTCAAGGCCTGTGGAAATCCAGCTTGAATTATTAATGGCAATTGCTGCTCAAAAACCAACGAGTGCCCCTAATCAACGAGTTGATCCTGATCAATTGGCGTATGTTATCTATACCTCAGGCTCAAGCGGTCAGCCTAAAGGAGTGATGATCACGCATCGAGCGTTGGTCAATCATATGCAATGGATGCAAACAACCTTTGGCTTTAATCGCCATGATCGGTTCTTGCAAAAGACTCCATTGAGTTTCGATGCGTCGGTTTGGGAATGTTATGCCCCATTATTGTGTGGCGGTCAGTTGATTCTAGCCAAGCCTGATGGTCATCACGATGCCCACTATCTGGTGGAAATGATTCAGCGCTATCAGATTTCGGTGCTTCAGGTGGTTCCTTCGTTGTTGCGCATGCTCCAAACTGAACCACAGCTGGCCAATTGTCGGAGCTTACGCTACTTGTTTATTGGTGGTGAACCACTGCATAGTGAGCTTGTGGCCCAAGTACGTCGCGTTTTGCCAGCTAGGATGATTAATTTGTATGGGCCAACCGAAGCCACCATTGATGCAACATGGGCTGAATGCAACCAAACGACCGAATATCCAACCATCCCAATTGGCTACCCGATTGATAATCTTACGACATGGGTGCTCGATGCCCAGATGCAGCCAGTTGCAGTTGGTAGATCTGGCGAACTCTATATTGGTGGAATGGGCTTAGCCCGAGGCTATCAACGGCAACCAGATCGCTCGGCTGAGCGCTTTGTGCCCGATCCATTTAGTACACAACCTGGGACGCGGCTTTATAAAACTGGCGATCGCGTTCGCTTGCTTGCCAATGGTGCGCTGCTTTTTCTCGATCGGATTGATCAGCAAATTAAGCTCCGTGGGTATCGGATTGAGTTGGGCGAGATTCAGGCCGGTCTCGAACGCCACCCTCAGATTCGCCAATCGGTTGTTGTAGGCCAGCTCGATCAGACTAAGACGCTTCAATTGGTGGCCTATGTGGTACCAATGCCCGAGGCTAGAATTCCAATTGAGCAATTAAGAGCGCTTTTGAAAGCCCAACTGCCGCGTTATATGCTGCCAAGCGCATTTGTGATCTTGGAACGGTTGCCACTGCTTGCCAATGGCAAACTTGATCGGGCTAGCTTGCCGCTTCCAGCACCATCAGCCTACCAATCGTCAGTCATTGTGCCGCCACGCACGCCCCAGGAAATGCACTTGTTGCAACAATGGCAGGAGCTTCTTGGTTTCGATCAGATTAGTATTGATGATGATTTTTTCGATTTAGGCGGGCACTCGTTGTTGGCAACGCAGCTTGTGGCCCGAATGCGTGATCAGTTCCAGCGCGATTGGTCGGTCGCAACAATTTTCAACTATCCAACAATCGAGCAGTTGGCGGCGCAACTGCGGTCAACCCCTGATCATCAGCACGTCGCAACGATTCCCGTGGCTGATCGTCAGCAACGGATTCCCTTGAGCACGATGCAGGAACGCGTTTGGTTTCTTACCCAACTTAATCCTGAAAGCCGTGCCTATCATTTTCAGATGACAATTCATTTTACTGGGCAATTGCATGTGCCAATCCTTGAGCAAGCGTGTAGTGAGATTGTACGGCGGCATGAAATTCTGCGAACGACCTTTCCGACTGAAGCTGGTCAGCCATATCAGCAGATTCATGCGCCGTGGGCTGTAACAATTCCTAGCATCGATTTGCGACAGTATCCGTTGGAGCAAGCAAGTCATTTGGCTGAGCAAGCAATTGCTGTTGCAATGTGTGAGGCCTTTGATCTTACCCAACTGCCCTTGGTGCGCTGGAGTGTTTTTCGGTTAGCCGACGATCAATGGATGTTATTGCAGATTGAGCATCATTTTATCCACGATGGTTGGTCGATTGCGCGACTGTTGGCTGAAATAAAGACACTCTATACTGATTATCTTGCTGGATTAGCCCCATCGTTGCCTGCGTTGCCAATTCAATATGCTGATTTTGCAGTTTGGCAGCGTCAGCAATTAAACGCTGGCTTGCTCGAACGTGATTTGCGCTATTGGGAGGCGCAATTGGCGCATCGTCCAGTTGTGCTTGAACTTCCGACCGATTATCAACGACCACCTGTGCAAAGTATGCGTGGTTCAGCTGAGCGGATTGCAATTCCGGCTGAGTTGGCAAATGCTGCCCGTGAATTAAGCCGTCGGGTCGGGACAACCTTATTTATGACCTTGCTCACAACATTTAGCACGTTGCTCTACCGTTATACCGAGCAAACCGATATTCTGCTTGGATCAGGAATTGCCAATCGGCGGCAACGTGAGCTTGAGCCATTGTTGGGGATGTTTGTTAATACGGTCGTACTCCGCACTGATCTCCAGGGGAATCCTAGCTTCCGAGAACTTTTGCTTCGCACGCGTTCGTTAATGCTGGAGCAGTATGAACACCTTGATGTTTTGATTGAAAAGGTGGTTGAACGGTTACGTTTACCGCGCGATTTGAGCCGCAATCCACTGTTTCAAGTGATGTTTAGCTTTCACGATTCGCCAGTACCAACGCTTGATCTGCCAATGCTTCATGGCGAGATTCTCGAACGCAATAACGGTTCGGCGAAGGCCGACCTGAACGTGATTGTGATTCCATATGCTGAACAACATGGGGCGGCGGGCCATAGTGCTGAGCAAAAAGCGATTACGATGATCTGGGAATATAGCACTGATCTGTTTACCCAAGCGACGATTCAAACCATGATTGGGCATTTTCAAGCACTGTTGCGGTCTGTTACCCAGAATCCTGATCAGCGGATTAATCAGCTAGCCATGCTCAGTCGTGCTGAAACTGCCCAATGCCTTGAGCAGGCCCGTGGTCCGCTTGTTCCAACTCCAACAACGACCCTGCATGGTTTGTTTGCCAATTATGTTCGCGAGCAACCAAATGCCCTTGCAATTGTCACAGACCATGAATCTATCAGCTATAGCCGCTTGAATCAGCGGGCTGACATGCTAGCGGGTGCGCTTCGCCAAGCTGGGGTTGGGCCAGGGATGGAGGTGGGGATTGTGAGTGAGCCCTCAATTGCAACAATTGCTGGAATTCTGGCAGTGCTGAAATTGGGCGCAGCCTATGTTCCACTTGATCCGAGCCATCCTCAACAACGCCTCAACTTGATCATCAACGAAGCTCAACTCCAAGCAATCTTGGTTGAATCGCAGCTTGAACAGTTGCTGCCGAACACATCGGCGGCAATTATTCGGCTTGATAGCGACCATGGAGCAGTAACAGATTACCCGATTGTAGCTGCTCAGGCGTGTGCCTATGGCTTATTTACCTCGGGTTCTACTGGGCAACCAAAAGGAGTAGCCTGTAGTCATGAGGCAGTGATCAATCTTTTGGATGCCATGCAGCAGATGCGTCCACTTCCGCAGGGATGTCGCCATAGTTTATGGACAAGCCTCAGCTTTGATGTTTCAGTCTATGAGATATTTAGTGCGCTTACCCAAGGCGGCACGCTATACTTAATCGATCAGACTATGCGGCTTGATGCCGACCAGTTTTTTGCTTGGTTGGCCAAATATGCCATTGAAAGTGCCTATATTCCACCATTTATGCTCCATGATTTAGCGCTTTGGCTGATGGCGAATCGGAATCGACTCCAGCTCAAACGACTTTTAGTTGGGGTTGAACCAATTCCTGAGCAGAATTTAGCGATAATTGGGCAGCTGATCCCTGGATTAACGATCATTAATGGGTATGGTCCAACGGAAACAACAATCTGTGCGACGTTCTATAGCGTGCCACCGTTCAACGATTCAGCTCGGGTAACGCCAATCGGTCGGGCAATTCAGCAGATGGCAGTCTATGTGCTTGATCGGGAGTTGCAGCCGATGCCAACCGGAGTTATTGGCGATATCTATATTGCTGGAATTGGGTTGGCGCTAGGCTATATTGCCAAGCCAGATCTGACGGCTGAGGTATTTTTGCCTAACCCATTAAGTGCTGAGCCAGGGATGCGTATGTATCGGAGTGGTGATCGTGGACGGTACTTGGCTGATGGTTCATTAATGTTTGTCGGTCGGAGTGATCGCCAAGTCAAAATTCGAGGAATGCGGATTGAGCTTAATGAGATTCGTACATGCGTGCTGCAGCATGCTCAGGTGCATGAGGCGGTCGTTAATATTTATAATGATCAGCCTGATAATCCTCAAATCGTTGCGTATGTTGTTCCAACCAAGGGTCAGTTGCTGACTGAGGCTTCGCTACGAACATATATTGGTCAGAAATTGCCGCTCGCGATGCAGCCACAAGCGTTTGTGCTGCTTGATCGATTGCCGCTTACGGCCAATGATAAACTTGATTGGGCTGCTTTGCCTGCGCCATTTCCTGCAACCCGATTAAGCCCCATGGAAGCTCCATCGACCCCGCTTGAGCAGATCCTTGCTGGTATTTGGAGTGAGCTATTTGCCCAACCAGCAATCAGCATTGATGCTAACTTTTTTGAGTTAGGCGGCCATTCATTATTGGCAACCCGAGTTGCCTCGCGGCTCCAAGAAACATTGCATAAAACAATTCCAGTCAGCCTCTTTTTTCAATATCCCACGATCAAGCAACTGGCCCATGTTCTCGATGGCTACACTGCTTATGAATCAGACCATCATCGCGCCATGCTGCCGGAAAGCGATAGATCACTGCTGAGTCGCGTTCATGAGCTTTCTGAGCAGGAGGTTGATCAATTACTGGCTCAATTCCTTGATGAATCTGTTGAATAAGTTCGTTGCTGGTAGGATTTTTTGCTCTCGATATTGTGATTGAATTTGCAGCATCAATTGCCTTGACAAAAGCGAATATGCCGATGTTTAGGGGATTGGTTGTTGTATGGAGGCGCGTTGCATTTTGGAACACCCTAAAAAAGGCATTCGTACATTTCTGATTGTTTGGTTTACCCAATCAATCTCTGTGATGGGGAGTTCGCTAACCTTTTTTACGATTATTATTTGGCTGACCAAGCATCAATATCCCGATGAATCGCAAAAACAACTGTTAGCTTTTGCCTTATCAACCTTGGGCTTGGCGCGTGCCCTAACGACAATCGTGCTAGCTCCGATTGCTGGAGCTTGGGTTGATCGCCATGATCGGAAGCAGACCATGATTATTGCGAATATAATCAATAGTTTGTTAGCATTTGGCCTGATGGCGCTTATGCTGGTTAATTCACTCGAATTATGGTCATTGATGCTGCTTCAAGTTGGGCTTGCCGCATCAGGGTCGTTTCATGCTGCGGCCTTTGATACCGCCTATTCGACCCTGGTTCCGAAGCGTTTTCTGCCGCGGGCTAATGGCATGATGCAAACAATGTGGTCGCTTTCGACCATTTTAGCCCCGACCGTGGCTGCTGCCTTGATTGCCCTACCGGATATGCTCCGGAAAAGTGGTGGATCAGCTGGTTGGACTAGCGTTATTACTAACTTAGCAGATGGCACAGCCTTGACGATTGGGGTTGATGCACTGAGTTTTTTAATTGTTGCAATCATTCTCAGTTTTCTAACCATTCCATCACCGCAACGAGCTGATTTAAATACCACACAAGGCAAAAAGAAAAGTCTCTGGCTCGATATTAAGGAAGGGTTTGCCTATATTTGGCAGCGACCAGCGTTCTTATGGTTATTAAGTGCCTTTACGATTGCCAATTTTGTCGTTTCAACCCGCAGTATTTTTCAGCCGCTGATTCTCAAATTTAATTTGGTTGCCGATTGGACGCTGCATGGTTTTTCGTATGATACCGCATTGGCGTTGCTGAGTACATCGGCAAGTGTTGGTGGAATTATTGGGGGCATTTTTATTAGTTCTTGGGGTGGCTTGAAAACGAAACGGGTTTATGGGGTGTTGTTGCCAATGGTGGTTTTTAGTCTCGGACAGATTTTGTTTGGATTGGCTTCCTCGATTTACCTAACTGCGATTGCGGCCCTGATCTCCTCAGGCGCGATTCCTATTCTCAATGCCCATTCGCAGTCGATTTGGCAAGCCCAAACCCCATCGGAAATTCAGGGTCGCGTGTTTGCAGTCCGACGGTTGATTGCCCAATGTACGTTGCCACTTGGCACGATGTTAGCCGGAATTTTAGGTGGCTTGTTTAATCCAGGCATGATGATGGCACTCTTAGGGGTTGGAATGGGCGTGTATTGTTTCTTCCAATTTATGAACCCTACGCTGTTGCAGATCGAGCATGATCCAAATAATCCACCCGAGCCTGATCCAAATAATCCGCAACATGGGATACCGCAAACAGCCAAGTAAGGCGATGTGGCTAAAACAGTCAGGAGCAAGGGCATAAATGTATGAGTGAAGAACTTATTTTTACCCATAGTGAAGATGGGGTTGGCTTGGCCGGAGTGATCTTTCAACTGCGCTCACGATCACACGAGGGTCTGGTTTGTATTTGGATTCACGGAAACTTTGGGCGTTTTTATAATATTGCTAGTGTTACGATTGGGCGTAATCTCGGCCTTGCTAATTATCCCATGATTAGTGCCAATACCCGTGGTCATGATATTACCAATTTAATCTGGAAAGCCGGCAAAGCTGTTGCTGGTGGTAGTTCGCGTGAATTGCTAACCGAATCGCCATATGATATCGGCGGCTGGATTAATTTTGCCAGCGCAAACGGTTTTCAGCGTGTGGTTTTGATTGGACATAGTTTGGGTGCGGCCAAGCTGATCTACTATCAAGCCCAACGCCATGATCCACGGGTTGTTGGGCTTGTATTGGCCTCGCCAGGCGTGCGTTCTCAGGTTTCAAGCGAACAGCTTGAGCTAGCCCAAGCAATGGTCGATCGTGGTCAGGGCGACGATTTACTTCCTCCAGCACATGGTGCTGCGATCTGGAATCGTTTAAGTGCGGCAAGTCTATTAAACAGACATGCGACATTGCCATTGATCTACAGCGATGCGCATGAACAGTCGTATCTTAGCCAACTTGCTTGCCCAATTTTGGCTTTTTATGGTGCACGCGAAGCCCAAGCTGGCACTGGCTCAGACACTGAATTAGCCTTGCTTAAACAATGGTGTCGTGCAAGCCCGCGCGTCGATACACAGATTATTGCGCATGCTGATCATGGGTATGCTGGCTGCGAACCAGCGATTGCTCAGGTTATCGCTCAGTGGATCAGCTCGATCCAAGGTGAACGATAAGCAGTTTCCGGGGGCTTTCGGATTATGAGGATTTGGCTATATCGAGCATTAACCAACCTGCTGCGTGATCAATCTGAATAGCAAGCTAAATCAATAGCTAGCCAATTTGCTGCTAGCTCTTGACGGGCCAGTTTAATCCTTCTATGATAGCTATGTGTGTCTGGAGTGTAGAACAAAAGGACGTTGTATGAATAACATTAAACAGTCACTCGAAGCGGCTATGAACATCGATGGTGCGTTGGGCGTTGCGTTGGTCGATTACACCAGCGGTATGACCCTTGGCACTGCTGGCGGGAATAGCGCCTTGAACTTAGAGTTGGCTGCGGCGGGCAACACTGAAGTAGTACGTGCTAAAATGAAAGTTATGAGTCGGCTTGGTTTGAAGGATCAGATTGAAGATATGCTGATTACCTTGGGTACTCAGTATCACCTGATTCGGATTTTGCAAAAGAAACCCAGTATTTTCTTGTACTTAGCGCTCAACAAACCTACTGCCAATTTGGCGCTTGCCCGAATTATGCTCAGCGAGATCGAAGAAAAAATCGAGTTCTAGATTTGCCTGATTTCAGCTAGATGCACAGCAACTGTCAATCGTGGCAGTTGCTTTTTTGTTGGCGAAGAACGTGAACTTTTTAGCCACGAATTGCCCGAATGACACGAACCCCCTGATCCCGCATTCGGCTAATCGGGCTGATAGTGTATTGACAGCTACAAAACACAGTGCTATCGTAGAGATAACTAAATACTTTGGTCTTCAGGGTTAGGTGAAATTCCTTATCGGCGGTGATGGTGGTTCAGCCACATAAGCCCGCGAGCCGCAAGGTAGGATGCTGGTGCGAATCCAGAGCCGACGGTTAAAGTCCGGATGGAAGAAGATCGATCAACGTATGTGTACCTACAATGCTGTGGGTTATTTGCGTAATTCAGGCGTGCTGTTTGGTTTCAACGGCGCTTGGGTTGCTTGCAGCTACGTCGTGATTGACCCTGAGATGATTGATTCTTTTGGGGTTTTTTGTTTTTAGGTACACACTTATGCTTCAAGATTATGGCCGCATGGCCTATGTTGCTGAATATCCTCAAACCACAGTGCGCCGCAAGCAACGCCGTGCTTGGTTGGGTTCGAGTCGGTTGTGGGTTGGGCTTTCGTTGCTGGGCTTGCTGTTGGCATGGCGCGGTTTAGTCGCTTGGCAACAATACCCAGCTTTTGTTTTGCCAACGCCTGAAGCGGTTGCTAGCCGCTGGTGGCAGGAATTAACCCAAGGTGCGTTGCTGCAACACACCTCTCGCACCTTAATCGAAGCGCTGGGCGGTTTTGGCTTGGCCTTCAGTGCAAGTTTGGTTTTGGGCTATATCTTGGCCCATTGGCATTGGCTCGATCGAATTGTCTCGCCGCAACTGGCGATTGTGCAGGCGATTCCAATCGTCGCGGTTGCACCGTTGATTCTGATTTGGGTCGGCGCTGATTTGCGGGCTAAATTGTTGGTTGCCGCCTTGGTTACCTTCTTTCCGATGCTCAGCAGTGTGATTGTGGCTTTGCGCAGCGTGCCCCGCGATATTCGCGAAATGGCGGCGATCAGTGGAGCCAATCGCTGGCAAAGTTTGTGGCAGATTGAATTGCCTTTGGCCTTACCGGGGATTTTCGGCGGGATCAAAACAGGCCTTGCCTTGGCTACGACTGGCGCGGTTGTCGCTGAGTTTATTGGTGGTCGCGAAGGGCTGGGAGCGTTGATTAATATTGCTCGTGGTTTATTTGATACGCCGCTGATTTTTGCGGCTTTGTTGACCCTCGGTTTGCTGACATTTGGGTTTTATCAGCTAGCAATGTGGCTAGAACGACGTTTGGTCACTTGGGAATAATTTTTTTGGATGGAGTTTTCAATGCGTTATCGTCGTATCTTAGCCGTGGTTGGGTTATTCTTTTTGGCGGCTTGTGGTGGGCAAACTGCTACGCCAACCGCCGTTACGGGCAATGATCAAGCGAAACCGCTAACCAAAGTAACGATTGCCATGCCCTATGTGCCGAATATTCAATTTGCCCCGTTTTATTTGGCCAAAACCCAAGGCTACTACGAAGCTGAAGGCTTAGATGTAACCTTCGATTATCAATATGAAACTGATTCGGTGCAGCGTGTAGCTAATGGTTCTGTTCAATTTGGCATGGCTGGCGGCGATTCGGTGCTGCTAGCACGAGCGCAAGGCTTGCCTATTATGACTGTTGCAACGATCAGTCAACGCTCGCCGATTGTTTTTTATAGCAAAGCTGAGCTGAATATCAAAACTCCAGCCGATCTCAAAGGCAAAAGTGTTGGGATTCCAGGCCGCTTTGGGGCTTCGTATATTGGTTTGTTGGCGTTGATGTATTCAAATTCCTTGCAAGAGAGCGATTTGAACATTCAAGAAATTGGCTTTGCCCAAGTTCAAGCGCTGAGCGAAGATAAAGTGCAGGTTGCCAGTGGCTATGGCAATAACGAGCCAATTCAGTTGGCCGAGGCTGGGGTTAAATTAAATGTTATTCGGGTGTCGGATTCGTTTGCCTTGACCTCTGATGGCCTTATTGTCAGTGAAAGCTTGATTAAAGAGCAACCCACGGTGGTTATGGGCTTTGTCAAAGCCACATTAAAAGGCATGAGCGCTACGATTGCTGATCCGACGCAGGCCTTTAATAGTAGTTTGCGTGAAATTCCCGAGCTGCAAGCGGCTGATGATGCGACCAAAGCCTTGCAACAAAAAGTTTTAGCTGAAACAATTGGCTATTGGCAAAGCGATTCGACTGCTAAATATGGCCTTGGGTTTACTGATCAGGCCACTTGGCAAGCGACTCACGATTTCTTGCGCCAACAAAATATTCTCAAACAAGATGTTGCAGTGGGCGAGTCGTTTGTGAATGGGTTTATTGCTACACCCTAAATTTAATAGTATCTTGGGTGGCGTGTTCATGGTTTTGGGGATTCCATGAACACGTCAGTTTTTTTAACGGAGTGTGTGATGAGCGAACAACCAAAAGCCGAATTACCAACGCTTAGTTTTGTTGATCAAGCGGCATGGCGCGAATGGCTCGATGCTGAACATGCCACCAGCAAGGGCATTTGGCTTAAAATGGCCAAAAAAGCCACGGGCATTGCTTCAATTAATTATGCCGAAGCGCTCGATGTGGCCTTGTGCTATGGCTGGATCGACGGCCAAAAAAAGAGTTTTGATGAGCAAGCTTGGTTGCAAAAATTTACGCCGCGTGGCAAAAAAAGCATTTGGTCAAACGTTAATCGCGGCCATATCGAACGTTTAACTGCTGCTGGCTTGATGCAATCCGCTGGCGAGGCCGAAGTTGCACGCGCCAAAGCCGATGGTCGTTGGGATGCTGCCTATGATTCACAGAAGAATGCGACGATTCCCGAGGATTTTCAAGCTGCCCTCGATGCTAGCCCAACCGCTGCTAGTTTTTTTGCCACGCTCAAGCAAGCCCAACGCTACTCATTTTTGTTCCGCATCCAAACTGCCAAAAAGCCTGAAACTCGCAGCAAACGCATTCAAGAATTTGTATCCTTGCTCGAACGCGGTGAAACCTTATAATGCCAGCTTCGGTTAAATTTGCTGCTATACTGCCCGCAGAAATGATTAGCGCATGAGGCAGACCAATGGCAGAGCACCCAGCCCCAATCGATGTTGGCGCGATTTTGGCCGAAATCCGTGATGGAATTCGCCAACGTCGCGCAAATGGTTTAATCGACCAAGCTAACGAACCCCAATTAAGCGATGTTGATCTCAAGCGCTTGTTAGCCGAGGTCGAGGCTACTCGCGTGGTCAGCGTGCATTGGCCGTTGCATGGCGAAACCTTGCCCCAAAAAGTCATTGCGACATTGAATAAAGTTGTGCGGCGCTATCTGCGTTGGTACATCAACCCGATTGCCGAGCAACAAAATGCCGCCAACGATGCAATTGTGCGCACTTTGCATGGCTTAGTTACCACAATCGATGAGCAACGGGCCGAGATTGCGTTGCTACGGGCACGAGTGGTTGAACTTGAACGTGAGCGCCAAGCATGAGATCGCAACGTCCTGTAGCGCTGGTAACGCCATGGTTTGGCCCCGATACTCGTGGTGGAGCCGAAGATCAAGCCCGCGATTTGGCCCATGCCATCCATGCTCAAGGCGCGGATGTTGAAGTTTGGACGACGACAGGCCGCGATTCATTTACTGAACGCACGGCTGAGCACTATCCCGCTGGCTTGAGCGATTGGAAGGGTTTGCCAATTCGGCGTTGGCCGATGGCCGCGCCAGCCATGGGTATTCCGCCAGTGGTGCGGCGTTTGGCGGCGCGTTCAGGGCGGCGCTTGCCCGAGCATCCCGCTCATGAAATTAATTTATTGGGCAGCTTACCGAATAGCGATGGTTTATATGAACATTTGTTATCACATCCCGAGCGGCGCTGCATTTTTATGCCCTACCCGATGGGCTTATCGTATTGGGGCAGTTTTTTGGCCCAAGGTCGAGCTTATCATATTCCCTGCTTGCATGATGAGCCATATGCCTACTATTCGACCTATCGTGAAATGTTGCGGCGTGCGCAAGCCACGATTTTCAATAGCCGGCCTGAGCGCGATTTAGCCTTGCGGTTGTATGAGCTTGATCCGGCTAAAACCAGCGTCGCGGGCGAGGGCATCGATCTGAATCGAGTTGGTGATGCGGCGCGGTTTCGCCAACAATATGGGCTTGGCGCTGAGCCAATCTTGCTCTATGTTGGGCGGGCCGATTGGGGTAAGCATGTGCCCCAGCTGCTAGCCTATTTTCGCGAATGGAAGGCTGAAACTGGTCGCCCGTTGCGCTTTGTACGAATCGGCGCTGGCGAATTGAATGCCCCAAGTATTTTAGCGCCGTGGGTGCTCGATTTGGGCTTTGTCGAGCCACAAACCAAGTATGATGCCTACGCAGCGGCCAATGTTTTTTGCCAACTTTCGACGATTGAAAGCTTTTCGATTGTGTTGATGGAAAGCTGGTTGCAAGGCCGCCCAGCCTTGGTTAATGCCGATTGTCCGGTGACGACTGATTTTGTGCTGCGCAGCGGCGGTGGCATCCCATGCCAAGGCTATCGCGAGTGGGCCAGTAGTTTGAGCTATTTGCTTGATCGGCCTGAGCTGAGTGCCGCCATGGGTGCTGCTGGCCGCGAGTTTGTGCTCCGCGAGTGCCGTTGGAATGAAGTTGCCCAGCGTACCTTGGCGGCACTTTAATTGCGGAGATTAAATGATGAGCAATGCCCATGCACTTGTGACCCAATTTTGGCAATTGATGCAAACCAATGATTTTGTGGCGGTTGGCAGCGTATTGCACGATGAGTATATTTTAGATTGGCCACAATCAAATGAGCGGATTCGAGGTAGAGCGGCCTTTGCCCAAATGAATCAGGAATATCCTGCTGCTGGCGCTTGGCAAT
Organism: Herpetosiphon sp.; assembly: GCF_003512625.1. Lineage (NCBI taxonomy): Bacteria > Bacillati > Chloroflexota > Chloroflexia > Herpetosiphonales > Herpetosiphonaceae > Herpetosiphon > Herpetosiphon sp. Next base: position 29,051 of record NZ_DOPT01000072.1, read on the forward strand.
TTACGATCAATCGTTTAATTGCCAGCGAGACTCAAGCGTGTAGTGATGTGTCGGTTACTGATGGTCAGGTTGAGGCGCGGGTGATTAGCTTTTTTACGATTCGTGATGGGCTAATTATTAATCAAGTTGAATATTGGCCAGAACCCTACCCAGCCCCAGCCAATCGCCAGCATTTGGTTGAGCCGATTAACTAAGCGCCAATACTGTGCGTCATGGGGCCATGGTATAATGAATCTACTAAGCTAGGCCGAAGAGGAACTATGCGCTGCCCGTATTGCACTGGCGAAAGTGCAGTGATTGATACTCGCGAACTTGATAATGGTGAAACCATCCGTCGTCGCCGTCGCTGCAAACACTGTGATCGCCGCTTCACAACCTATGAACGGGTTGAATCTGTTAATGTCATGGTCGTTAAGAAAAATGGCGATCGTGAGCCATATGACCGCGAGAAATTATTGCGCGGTTTACGGGTTGCGGCCTATAAACGGCCTATCTCAGCCGATGTAATTGACACGTTGGTCACTGAAGTCGAGGCTGCTCTGATCGCCTACGATGCCTTGGAAGTTCCTAGCTCGGTGATTGGCGAACAGGTGATGGAACGCTTACGCTCACTCGATGAGGTAGCCTACATCCGCTTTGCCTCGGTTTATCGTTCATTTAGCGATCTTGGCAAGCTGCGTGAAGCTGTCGAAGAACTTATGGAAAAGGAATAAGTAGCTGCAATGGCAACTCCCGTATCTCAAGAAACCAAAACTGATTTGAAAGACGTGAAGCCTCAAGCTCCGGCAGTTCCGTTGCTCTGGCGGCAGTTGTGGATCGCTGGCTTGCTAACTGGCTTGGTCTGGTGTTTGGTAATTTTCGCCCCATTCTCCTACATGATTTATTTGGCTGGGGTGATTCCAATTGGCGGTGGGATTTATTTGGGTCGTAAGATTCAGGGCCGTGCGTTGGTGCATGGGGTGATTTTTTCGCTGATTGCTAGTGCTACAGCCTTGCTAATTGGCTCGATTTTAGTCTTTACTCTAAGCGCCAAACCAGCTTTGAATGACCCTAACCAGCCTGTACCAACCGCTCAAGGCAACTTTTTGACCTTGGCCATGATGGTTGGTATGACTTTGCTGCCCTTCCCAGCCTATGGCACGGTGATGGCGCGGCGTGGCCAAGAACGTACCCAAGCCATGCGCGATGAAATGAGTGCTCGCGGTGGTCAACTCGAACGCCCAGGCCGCGTTGTTAGTATCGAAGACCTTGAATCGTTGCCATTGCCAAAATTTGGCTCATGGGTCGCCCAATTGTTTCGCAACAATAACTTCAAACTCAAAAACTATAAATTCAATAAAGATGTGATTGATCTCTATCTTGAACGCAACGAAACCGCTGAGCTTTGGTTGGTGCGCTGTACCATCAGCGAATCGCTTAAACCTGGCCAAGTTCAAGAGTTGTATCAAGATTTGCGTGATAACCCAGAGTGGCACAAAGGCGTAATCGTTACCTCGTTGAAGGTGCAAGATGGCGCTCGCAAATCGGCTAAATCGCGACCAAACGTCGAGGTGCTCGATGGCGAAACCCTGCTGGAGATCAACGGCTAATTTGGTTTTGAGGAATGGGCATGAATGTGATTGAAGGAAATTTGATCGGCACAGGCCTACGAGTGGCAATTGTGATTGCCCGCTGGAATGATTTTATCGGCGGAAATTTGCTCGAAGGCGCGGTCAATACACTCAAACGCCATGGGGTTAACGACGATGATATTAGCGTGGCATGGTGTCCTGGCTCGTATGAGATTCCGCTGGTGGTCAAGAAAATTGCTGAACGTGGCCAACACGATGCAATTATCACGCTTGGCGCAGTTATTCGTGGCGCAACCTCGCATTATGAAGTTGTGGTCAATGCCGTTTCCAGTGGCGTGACCAAAGTTATGCACGATACCGGAATTCCAGTATTGTTGGGCGTGCTGACCACTGATACGATTGAACAAGCGATTGAGCGAGCTGGCACGAAAGCTGGTAACAAAGGCTCAGAGTGTGCAGTTGCGGCGATTGAAATGGCCAATTTGCTCAAACAACTCTAGTTTGAACATGGGGTTTTGAAACTGACGCGAGAGGTCAACCAAATTTGCTGGTTGGCCTCTCGGTATGTTTAGGTAGTTGCTGCTATAATGGTGCGGCACTTTGCTATGCACTAGGAGGTTTTGCTATGAATCGACGTGTCGTCGTCACAGGATTGGGCGCGATTAGCCCATTGGGCCTCGACGTGCCATCTTTGTGGGAGGGCATTGTCCAAGCACGTTCGGCGGTTGGACGAATTACCCAATTCGATCCAACGAAGTTTAGTGCTCAGATTGCCGCAGAAGTCCATGGCTTTGATGCTGCCAACTATATGGATAAAAAAGAGGCACGGCGCAACTCGCGGTTTGTGCATTTTGCGGTAGCAGCAGCCAAAGAAGCCTTACGCAGCGCCGATTTTACGATTACCGACGAAAATGCTGATGATGTAGGGGTCATTATTGGCTGTGGCGTTGGTGGTCTCGATAATTTTACAACCTATCTGCGGGTGATGGATGCCAAGGGTCCTGACCGAATCACACCATTTTTGATTCCAATGATGATTGTGGATATGGCAGGCGGGGTTGTGGCGATTGAAATTGGCGCACGCGGCCCGAATTTTTGTCCAGTTTCAGCCTGTGCAACTTCGGGCAATGCTATCGGCGAAGCTTGGCATGTGATTCGACGTGGCGAGGCCAAAGTTATTTTAGCGGGTGGTACAGAAGCATCAATTACCGAAATTGGGATTGGTGCCTTTGCGAGTGCCCGAGCGCTCTCGACCCGCAACGATGACCCAGCCACCGCCTCACGTCCCTTCGATAAAGATCGTGATGGCTTTGTGATGGGCGAAGGTTCAGGGGTTTTAGTGCTTGAAGACTATGAGCATGCGGTCAGCCGTGGCGCAACCATTTTGGCTGAATTGGTTGGCTATGGAGTTAGCACCGATGCCTATCACATTACCATGCCTGCCGAAGATGGTTCGGGCGCGGTCAAGGCTATGCGTATGGCCTTGCGCCAAGCAGGCTTAGAGCCACACGAATTGGGCTATTTGAATGCCCATGGCACTTCAACGCCAGTCAATGATCGAACTGAAACCTTGGCGGTTAAAAAAGTGTTCGGCGATTACACTGCCAAATTGCCAATTAGTTCGAACAAATCGCAAATTGGCCATACCCTCGGGGCTGGCGGCGCAATCGAAGCCGTGATCGGCATTTGCGCGATGCGCGAAGGCCTGCTCCCTGCCACGATCAACTATCATACTCCCGACCCTGAGTGTGAGATCGATTGTGTGCCGAATACACCACGGCCAGCCCAATTCTCCAGCTTTATGAGCAATTCATTTGGCTTTGGTGGCCATAACGTTAGTCTGTTGTTCAAGGCTTTTGAAGCCTAAAAAACCGCGCAAGCTAGGTAGATTCTTGGGATCTGCCTAGCTTGCTTAGCTTAACATTGCTGCTATGGATCTAAACAAACTACAAGCTGAACTTGGTTACACATTCAACGACTTGAATTTTTTGCGGGCGGCAATGCTGCATCGCTCGTATGTGCACGAACACCCTGAAGCTGGCTCAGAATCGAACGAACGCCTAGAATTTTTGGGCGATGCACTTTTAAATTTTATTTGTGGTTCTTTCTTATTTCACGAGTTTCCTGAGCTTGGTGAAGGCGATTTGACTAAAACTCGCGCGATGTTGGTGCAAACCCGAACCTTGGCAGGTTTGGCACGCCGTTTCAATTTGGGCAGTTATGTGCAAATTAGTCGTGGCGAGGAACGTGCCAAAGCTCGCGAACGCGACAATTTGCTGGCCGATGCCTTTGAGGCCTTGTTGGCGGCAATCGCGCTTGATGGTGGTTGGGAAGCTGCCCGTAATTTTGTCTTGCCGTTGCTGAAGTCGGTCAAGGCCAGCGGCGTGCAAAACCAAGATTACAAGACCGATTTACAACAATATGTCCAAGGCCGAATCAACCTAACTCCTAGTTACCGCGAAGTTAATGTGACTGGCCCCGACCATGAACGAACGTGGACGATTGAGGTTTGGGCGGGTGATGCACTGTTGGGAGTTGGGGTCGGAACTTCAAAAACTATGGCTTCACAGGCGGCGGCGCGGGCAGCACTGGAAGCGCTCCAAAGCGAACAAACTACCTTACCTGAACAACGCTAATCTGAGGCTGGTGCTGGCCAGCCTCAAACTTCTGCCATTTAGCGATTAATCCGTTTGATCAATAAACCCATGCCAAAAGCAACGCTCAAGCCACCCGCAGCCACGCCCATATACCACCAATTGTTGGTAGGCGGTGGAGTAGGTTGGACGGTGATGCGATAGATTTCGCCCTCGATTGTGCCAAATGGCATTGGCTTAATTGAAATTTCCCACTCGCCTGCACTTGGTAATTGCAAGGTGGCTTGAAAATGACCAACATCGCCAACTTGTTGACCCCAAACCTGCTGAAACTCTTTGCTTGTTGCATGCTCTGCGGTCAGCAAGGGCTGAATCGGCTGGTCGCCGATGCCATTGGTTGGTTTGTTGCCATGTTGTAACACGCTAAATTCGAGTTGAAATGGCTGGCCTGCAATAATTGTATCGGGTAGTTTGGTGATTGGGGTGGTGGCCCAACCGCCAGCTTTGCTGATGCTCATCAACCCAAATTGCAACCCGATCAGACATACGAACATTAATAAACGGCGCATGGTTATTCTCCTTGGCTAAACGATTCGGCTAAATCGCGCATTGTGGCTAAGTCGCTGGCGGTTTCGAGGCGATAAGTACGATTGTGATCGGCCCAAATTAGGCTAGCGGTGTTGCTCAAGTTGCTGGTTTTGTAGCTTTGGCCTGTGCTTGGGTTGAAGAAGGTTAATTCGCGCTGGCCTTGCAGCCAAATCGCTGCCTGCTCATGGACTTGGGTATGCCTGACGTTAGCCAGCGCAAGAATCGTTTTGCTGGCCCATGCCTGTGAATCCAATAGATCAAGCGTGATCGTTTGGCCTTGGCTGAACCAAATTAAGCGCTGAACATGCGGATATGGCTCCAATTGCAGGATTTGATCGGGCGGGCCGAGCAATGAACTGCTTGGTAATGTGCTTGGCTTGATTGGCGGGCTGGCAGTTTGGGCTGGCGTTGGCAAAGGCACGTTGGTGCTTGGCGAATCTACGCCGATCAAGATTGTGCCAACTTGCAGCCAACGCCCAACCTGTGCCCGCACCGCCGGAATACTGAGACTTAACATAATGCCTAGGGCTAGTGCCCAGCCCAGCTGTTTGGACCAAACCGTTCGCCGCACCTGCTTGATTTGCAAATTGGGCGTTGGCGGATAGGGAAAGGCCTGAGCTTGTTCGCGCAAGGTTTCTGCTGGATATGGCTCTGGTGGCTGGTTCATGCGCAACGCTCCGTCCGCAACTCAGGAAATTCGCCATCAATAACACCGCGTAGCCGCACCAATGCTCGGTGCAATCGCGATTTGACTGTGCCTTGGGCAATACCAAGCGCTTGGGCGGTTTCTTGCTCGCTTAATTCCAAAAAATAGCGTAAGTAAATCACCTCTTGTTCGCGTTGGGCTAGCCGACTGATCGCCTGCCAAAGTTGGGTTGCTTCCCAGGCTGGGCCGCTGGTTTCGCTGAATTCGCTGAATTCTGGCTGCTGGGTGGCGAACCGTTGCAAAGCTCGCAGATAGCGGCGCAGCGAACGCCGATAATTGCGGGCCAAATTGGCGGTAATTTGTAACAGCCATGGCTTCAACGGTCGCGCTTGATCAAATCGATGCTGCATGCGGAGTGCTCGCATAAGCGTTTCCTGCGCTAAATCTTCGGCAATCATCGCATCGCCGACCATAAGATAGGCCAAGCGAAAGATCGCCGTTTGATGGGCGAGAATGTGGGTTGCCCATGCTTGGGCGAGATCAGCGTGCGGCGCTTGCTCCACGGCAGCTCCTGATTGAGTGGCTTCACTAGGTTCTACACCGCTCCGATCAAATTGGTTCCATGTCATATTTCATAATCTTTAGATCGCAGTATGAACGTGTTGGCAATCCGTGGCAGTGGTACAATCGGGAGAAGTTGTTTTTTATGGGGATTTTTCGGCATGCTCAATCTCAAGCAGCTCAAGCTTGTTTTGCTCGATATGGATGGGGTGCTGCATCGCGGCGGGGAGATTTTACCAGGTGCGGCAGAGTTGACGACTGTGCTTGATCGCTTAGGCTTAGGCTATGCCTGTTTGACCAATAATTCATCGCAATTGCCTGCCACCTTCGCCCGTCATCTGCAAGATTTAGGGGTTGCGATTGCGCCTGAGCATGTGATTACCTCGTCAACTGCTACGGCTACGCTGTTGCGCACGCGCTACCCGCAAGGCACGCGCTTGCTGGCAATCGGCATGGATGGGATTCAGTCGTCGTTATTTGCTGATCGCTATTTTGTATCAGCCGAAACCGATGTAGCAGCAGTGGTGGTTGGGGTTGATTTTAACCTGACCTATGCCCGCTTGAAAACTGCAACCTTGGCGTTACGCGCAGGCGCAGCGTTTATTGCTACCAACAGCGACCGTACATTTCCTGCACCTGAAGGCTTGATTCCTGGGGCTGGCTCGATTGTAGCAGCCTTGGCAGCCGCTAGCGATTGCACGCCCGAAGTGATTGGCAAACCTGAACCAGCCATGTTCGAAGCGGCCTTGCAGTTGTTTGGAGTAACCGCCGAACAAACCTTGATGGTCGGCGATCGGTTGGATACCGATATTGCAGGAGCGCAGCGGGTTGGCATTGCCACGGCCTTTGTGGGCAGCGGCGTACATAGCATGCAACAAGCCCAAGCCTGGCAACCAGCAATCGATTTGGTGGCTGATGATTTGGCAGGCATTTTGGCCTTGCTCAGGGCTGGGCGGGAGTAGGCCATGCATTCAATTCCAGTCATTATTGTTTCTTACAATACCCGCGATTTGTTGCGCGAATGTTTGGCAAGCTTGGCCTTGAGTAGCCTGCCAACCCAAGCGATTGTGGTTGATAACGCTTCGCATGATGGCAGCGTTGCCATGATTCAAACCGAGTTTCCTCAAGCCCATGTGATCGAGGCTGGGGCCAATTTGGGCTTTGCTAAGGCCAATAATCTTGGTATTCGCCAGGCCTTGCTTGAGCAACCACGCTATTTGTTGTTGCTCAACCCCGATGCCCAACTCACCAGTGGAGCCTTGGAAATACTTGTCGCCTTCTTGGAGCAACATTCGCGAGTGGGCATGGTTGCGCCACGCTTGTTGTACCCCGATGGCTCGTTTCAAGCGGCGGCCTTTCGCTTCCCAACCTTGCTGATGAATCTGTTTGATCTGTATCCGCCGCGTGGGCGGGGTTTTGGGCGGCTCTATAATCACCCGCTCAACGGGCGTTATCCACAAGATGGCGGCCACGAAGCGTTTGCAATTGACCATCCCTTGGGGGCGGCAATGTTGCTGCGAGTCGAAACCTTGGCCGAAGTTGGACTTTTGAATGAGGATTTTTGGCTGTATGCCGAAGAAGTTGAGCTATGTTGGCGCATTCGCCAAGCAGGCTGGGCGATTTGGCAAGAACCACAGGCAACCGTCATTCATCATGGTGGGGCTAGTTCCAGCCAATTTCGAGTACGCTCGTTTTTGGCTTTGCAACAAGCCCGATCACAATTTTTTGGCTTGGCCTATAGTCAGCGTTTCAATCGTTGGCATCGACGCTTAATGGTTTTTGCGGGCCTGCAACGCAGCTTGGCAGCAGTTTGGCAATGGCAAAAACAGACGATCGATCAAACTGAATTACGTCGGCGCACTTGGGCTTGGGCTAAAGTTCGCCAACTCATCCAATCTTCCAATCAACCAAAGGATTAAATGTATGCAGCGATTTATGAGTTTATTCTTGATTTGTGCGCTTTTGGCAAGTTGCGGTGGGGCGGCGGTCAGCTATGATCCAACCCAGCCGATCACTAGTTTTAATTTGTTGCGCGAGCAATTGGCGAAAACCAATGATCAAGCCGAGCAACTCAAATTAATCAACGATTTTAATGCGGTGTTTCCAACCAGCCCCTTGACCCAAGGCGATCAGGCCTTGTTTATGGTCGAAAAAGATGCTCCACGTATGGAATTATCCAGTGATCTGACTAATTGGTTTCAGACGACTTCGATGCAACGACTTGGCTCAACCAACTGGTGGGGCTTGGTACAAACGATCAGCTCAACCGCACGAATCGATTATCGCTTTGGGGTTGGCGGTGGTGGCGGTCTGATGAATGACCCGCGTAATCCAACCTTGGTGCCAAGCAGCATGGGCATGAATTCAGAGTTGCGCATGCCCGAATATCTCACGCCAACCGAAATTATTTCGCGTAGCGACGTGCCCAAGGGTACGCTAGAAGATTTGGGTGATTACTACACTGACATTAGCAAAACCACCCACCGCTTGCATGTCTATCTGCCGGCCAATTACGATCCAGCAAAGCAATATCCGAGTGTTTATTTTCAAGATGGCGATGATTACCAAAACTATGCTTTTACGCCAACAATTTTAGATAATGCGATTGCTGATCAGATTTTGCCGCCGTTGATTGCGATTTTCGTCAAGCCCAGCCGTGAGCAAGGCCGCCAACGCGATTATGATCTCAACGATGCCTATAGCGAATTTTTCGCCACCGAATTGGTCAGCCTGATCGACAGCAAATACAGCACGATCAACGATCCTAAGCAACGGGTGGTGGTTGGCGATTCATATGGTGGCTTGATTTCGCTCTATTTGGCCTTACAATATCCTGAGGTATTTGGCGGTGTGGTCAATCAATCGGGCTTTGTTTCACGCCAAAATGGCCGTCTGCTGACGCTCATGTCAATTCAGCCGCCAGTTAATGCGCGGATTGTGACCGTGGTCGGCACATATGAGACATGTATTGGCGGGCCAGTGACTGGCGATGAATGCAATTTCCTTGAGGGCAATCGAACTTTGCGCGATATTCTGGTTGGGGCTGGAGTGCAACTCAACTATGCTGAATATCCGCAAGGCCATGCTTGGGCCTTTTGGCGCGACCACATTGATCGAGAGGTTGCATGGGCTTTAGATTGGCAAAAACCCTAAGAGTTTTGTTGGGTTTGTTGATGGTTTTTGTGCCGTTGTTGCTGCCTCAAAGCACAGCGGCACGGATTATTTTAGCCGAAGATCGGGCCTTTGATCAGCTTTGGCAAAATACCGATGGTCAGCGTGGCGATGAGCAATCGTGGCTGTGGGGGCCGCAGCGTTTGTGGCAAACCCAAGAGCGCTATGCGGAAAGCCCGCGTGAATTGCGTTGGGTGCGCTACTATGCCAAAGCTCGCATGGAAATTAGTGATCCCAAGCTTTCAGCCAAATCGCCGTGGTACATTACCAATGGTTTGTTGGTGGTTGAGTTGGTGACTGGTCGCTTGCAAATTGGCAATGCGGCTTGGCGTGAGCAATGCACAGATGGCATTTGCGGCTCGGAGCAAGCAGTGGCAGGCGATGCAGTGGCGGCTAATCGTGCGCCACGCTACCGCGATTGGGCTGAATTTTTGACCTTGAATGGCCAAACTGGAGCCGATTTGCGTGGTCAGCCCGTAACCAATTGGCTAACTCACGAAGCTGAAGGCCTGCAAGTTTGGTCTGATCCAAGTTTGGCTGAGCGCTACCCCGAAACCAGTGGCAATCATCGCGATGAAGTGACTGGTCAAACTGTGCCAGCCGTGTTGTGGGAGTATGTGCAAGCCCAAGCCCGCGAAGCGTTATATGTCTTTGGGCGGCCTATCAGCCCAGCGTTTTGGACCCAAACCTTGGTTGATGGGATTGAGCGCGAAGTGCTGGTGCAATTGTTTGAGCGTCGCACCTTGACCTACACGCCGAGTAATCCGCTTGGCTGGCAAGTTGAGATGGGTAATGTTGGCCAACATGCCTTGGAATGGCGCTATGACTTGCGACCATGGGATTATCAACCATTGCATGTGACCATGTTGACCTACCACTACATTTCGGCAAATCCCAATCCGGCTGATCGCTTGCGCGAAAGTTTATCGGTAGCACCAGCCGAATTTAAACGCCAGCTCGAATATCTACAAAACCATAATTTTCATGTGGTAAGTTTGGATCAGGTGTTGGCGGCGCAACGCGGTGAGTTGAGTTTGCCCGAACATCCAGTTGTCATAACGCTTGATGATGGCTATCGCGATTTGTACGAGCAGGCTTTTCCGATTGCCCAAAGCCTGAATCTACCGATCACTGCTTATATTCCGTCGGCCTTGGTGGGTGAGCCAGCCTATGTTAGTTGGCAGCAATTGCAAGAGCTAAGCCAATCGCCGTTAGTCACAATTGGCTCGCATACCCGCATACACGCCGATTTGGGCACGCTTGATCGTGAGTCGCAGTGGATTGAAATTGCTGATAGTAAACGTGAGTTGGAAGCACATTTGGGGATTGCGATTGAGCATTTTTGCTACCCCTATGGCCGCTACAATGCCCTGACCATGGAGCTAGTGCGCGAGGCGGGCTATCGTAGTGCTACGACTACCCGCCAAACTACCGATACTGCCAACGATGATCCCTTGATTTGGAATCGGATCACGATTTCTGGCCGCGATTCGTTTGAGGATTTTGTGGCCAAACTCGAACGCAGCCAAGATTAATTAGCATTGGCTTGGCGCAGCCATTGACGAGCGGCTTGCTCATCGCTGAAGACTTGGACTGCTTGGCTATTCCCAGTTAAGCCAATAATCAAATTGGCAATCACTCGACTTAAGGTTGAATCGACCAACAGCGCTACAATTGTGGCGCTGTTGCGCGTGGCTGGTTGCATATAAAAGCGCCGCACCTCACGCGAGATTGGCAAGGCTTCGCGTAAATCGAGCAAGCGGGGCCGCCGAATGCCGTTCGCCAACATATCGACTGCCGCTAGATTCTCCTCGGCATCTTCAACTGTTTCTTGAATGCCAGGCCGAATTTTGATCACAATGATCCCATCACCCTCAAGGGTGATAATTGAACTGCGGGTTGTGTATGAATGTGGTATAAGTACCATGGTCTTTGTTATCACTGACATAGGCTAACCTATTTTACCCTATCCCACCCTAGCATAGCATATTTGCTGCTCCATTTGGGGGAATTTCATGGGTGATTTGGCAAAGCACACCATTTAAAAAATAGCCCGATTGAGGGACATGAATCAACCTTGCTAACACGCGAATGAATCATTACAGTAAAGCTTTACTGCACTTTTCGCGGTGATGAGGTTTTGTTATGCCATTATTACCATCACAACTCCCCCAATATGCCACGCGCCTGATTGGTCGCACCCGTGCCCGCACGTTGGTAATCGACCTGTTGCTTGATGCTCAAGCGCGGTTGGTAACATTATATGGCCAAAGTGGTGCTGGCAAAACGCGCCTAAGTTTGGAAGTTGCCGAGCAGGTGGGCGAAATTTTTCGTGATGGCCGCTATTTTGTAGCGCTCGCTCCTGTTTCGCAAGCCCAGTTTGTGCTGCCAACAATTGCCGCAACGTTAGGCGTTGAAGAATCTCAGCACGAAGCAATTTTAGATTCGTTAATATTGGCCTTGGCCGATAAGCAAATTTTATTAATTCTTGATAATTTTGAGCAAGTTGCTGGAGCCGCCAGCGAACTATTGGAGTTAATCCGACGTGCACCGAACCTAACATGTTTAATCACGAGTCGTCAAGCGCTCGAAGTTGCTGGCGAAACCGCGATTATGGTTCCAGCCTTGCAATATCCTGAGCTTGGTGAAGACTATCAGCTTGAAGATTTAGAGCAACATAGCGCAATTGGCTTATTTGTTGATCGCATGCGCACACGTCAGCCACGGTTTCGCTTGAGCGCTGATAATGCTGGAGCTTTGGTCGATATTTGTCGTTTGGTGCAGGGCTTGCCCTTGGCGATTGAGTTAATCGCGGCCCATAGTGCTTCGTTGACCCCCCAAGATTTGCTGTTTTTCGTGCGTAATCATCTTTCCATGGCGGCTTTGAATCCGAAACAATCGGCGCGGCAAGCGATTATCAAGCCAGTGCTGGCTTGGAGTGTGAGCATGCTGCCAGCTGATGCCAAAGATATTTTTGCTCAATTAGGTGTTTTTGCTGGTGGTGCAACCGTCGAAACAATTAAACAGGTTGGTTTGGTTGAAACCATGCCCTTTGAATCCAGCCTAAATGCCTTGATTGATCGCCATTTATTGCAAACTGAACAATTGCCAGGCCAAAAAGCCCGTTTTATTATGATTGATGCGGTGCATGAATATGCTTTAGAGCAATTGCAAAAAACGGGCCGCCTATATTATTTGCAAGAACGTCATGCCATCTATTATCAAATATTGAGCGAAACAGTGCATCAGAATATCCGGGGGGCTGATGGTGCTAAATGGATCGAACAATTGCGTGGTGAGATTCATAATATTCGCCAAGCGATGATTTGGTCGCTTGATAGTAGCGATGGTTTGGTCGCTCAGCGAATTGCTGGCAATCTCTATTTTTATTGGTATCGCACGAGTGCTTATCGCGAGGCTGTGGCATGGCTCGAACAAACCTATCAACATTCCAATCGCAGCGATTTAAGTGCAATTGCCCGAATTGCAACAGGATTAGGTGGTTTATTAATTAGTTTGCTCCGTTTTGCCGAAGCTGAACGCTATTTAATTGAAGCTCGTCGTTTGTGGCAAGAGCTTGGCTTACCGCACGATGAAATTAGCGCAATTGGTAATTTAGCAGTATTGTATGGCACGCTTGGCCGTTTGCATGATTCGCAATTGGCGTTTGAAGCAGCCTTGGCTTTAGCCCGCAAGGTAGGTAATCAACAGCGCGAAATTTTGATGCTGCATAATCTTGGCACAGTAGCCCAAGAACGGAATCAATTAGCGACCGCCCAAGCCTATTTTGAGCAAGCTTTAGCGCTCAAACAACAGGTTAATCAAACCTGGGATATGTTTCTAACCCAAATTAATCTCGGCTTAGTAGCGGTTGATCAAGGGCGTTATGCTGAAGCTGAGCAATGGTTTGAGCAAGCGTTTATCAATGCCTATGCAATCGGTGATCACGATAGTTTGGCCTATATTCGTTATGCACGCGGGATATCCGCAGCTGAGCAAGCTGATTATGTCCAAGCTGAGTTGCATTTTCGCGAGTCAGAGCGAGGGTGGCATACCGTTGGCAATCTGGAAGGAGTTCAGCGTAGTTGGCTTGAGCAAGCAGCACTTTTAATTGCCACTGCCAATTATGCCCAAGCTGCTGAATATTTGCATAAGGTTGAGCCAATTGAGGCACTAAGCCAAGAATTACAATTACGCCATATCATTTTGGCAACTCGTTTAGCAATCGCAATCGATGATCAGGCTGCGATGCAACACCAAGCTCAACGAATGCTCGCAACTGCTTTGGCCAGCGAGCTACGCCGGTTTGATCTGACGATGTTGCAGCATAGTGCGGCAGTCCTAGTCGCAACCCAACCAACACTGGCGGCTCAACTTTTAGCAACCGCCGAGCAGCTTCGGGTTGAACGTAACTTGCACCAAAGTGTTGCTGAGCAACAATGGCTGGCCCAAACCAATGTAGCTCGGCTTGTACCAACCATAGCTTTGGATTTAACCGCTGCTTTGCAAGCGGCTCAGGCTAGCTTAGCTGCGCAATAACTCCCACGGCCAACCATTCCAAACCCGCCAATGGCGGGTTTTTCTTTTGTCAATGGAAAAAGAAACTGCTAGTTGACGTAAAATAATGTCTATTTTAATAAATATTTAGATTACTGTGATCTGTAGGATCTAAAATTTTAATGAATTACTGCATGACAGCATAAAAATAGCCTGAACTGAAAGTCCTAGTACCACACTAAAAAAGATGTTGCGATATTCACACATAATAAAAACAAATCTCCACCTTGATTAACGATACGGCTATATTATGATACATAGGTCATTGTTTTTGTAGTACTTGTATCTATTATTGAGGATGCTTTTATGAAGCAACGTGTTGTTTGGTTCGCTGTGTTGCTGGTGGCCGTGCTTGGCGTGCCTTTTAGCGTTTGGGCTGCAACCCCGCGTCAAACTCCGACCAAAGCACCGCTGGCCGTTCAAGCTACTGTGCGAGTTGTGGAATCGGTTCCCGTGGTGGCTCCGGCGGTGGCAGTAACGGCAACTGCGGTTACCTGCGATCCGCTGACCACCCGCTCGTTATATGGCTGGTTCACCTCGAACACGACTGGCTCGGTTTACAATAGCTCATACACATGTGCATTTGAGGTAGGGATTGCCGCATACAGCATGTTTGATGATCGAATTGGCAACCAACAATTGTTTGACTACACCATGTATACCGTGGCTCCCCGTCAAACCATTAACTTGAATGTAAAAATTCCTGATTGCAAAGCCCAACTGGATATCTTCCGTGGGCCAGTCTTGCACTCGTTGGTTGGTCAGCGCTATGGCGAACGCTTGCTTTCAACGCGCTTCCCCAACACAACCCTTTGTGCTCCACCAGTTGAAGAAGTGTGTAGCCAAGGCCAAATCAGCCGCTTGAGTGGCGTGAGCAACAATCAATTGGTAACTGGAGTTTTGAATATTCAAGCTGAAGTTACTGGCGCTTTGCCCCAAAAAGTTGAATTTGCTTTGACTGGTGCCCAAACCACCAACTATACCGATGTCAACTCGCCCTACTATTTCATGGGCAACAATGGTAGTCAGCCCAATGGTTGGGATTCAAGCACCAAGCCCGAAGGCGATTATCGCTTGAGCGCAACCTATGTTGGTTTGTTTGGTGAATCATTAGCGATTCGCTGTGAGCCTGTGGCAGTCAATTTCAGCATTCGCCGCAGCACGCCAACCACCGAGCCAACCGCAACCAGCACACCGTTGCCAACGGCAACCAACACTCCA
>NZ_DOPT01000086.1:0-8658 GCF_003512625.1 Herpetosiphon sp.
CTCAGCAAGAGCGCCAAGGGATTGTCAGCCCGTGCCAGCGCGGCAATGTTTTCAAATGCGCCGCTGTTCAACTGCGTGAATGACCCTTGAATCGCGCCGGAATAGCGCAACCACGCCGTGGCCTGCTCCGCGCCCATACTGGCAAAACTCAACTGCTGGGCTTGCATGATGGCCGCTGCATCGGCGTTGTACTTGGCCAATTCCCGCTGGAGCTGCACCAACAACGCTTGGTAGCGCTCGTTCGCATACAGTTGCGATTCACTGACCGTTTGCCCATCAGCTTTGGTCTGACTCATTTGAAACGCCAACGCTTCCATTTCGGCCTGCAACGCCGCTTCGACCGTGCGCCAGCGTGTGGTCAGCGCGTCCATCGCACTCGCGTTCTGCGCCTGAAGCTCAGCACGGAATTGATTGGCAATGGCAACCGCGTCGATCATGCGGGCTGCTCCAATCCGGTGCTAGCAGCACCACTATCAAGTCGCGCTTGCTGCATTGCCAAGGCTGCGCCTAAACTTCGAGCGCTACGAGCCTGCTTTTCTTCCTGCTCGGCAGCAATGCGAGCCTTTTCAGCATCGACATCTTCAACATCAATCAGACTCAAGAACAGGTCGTGACTAATGGCCCCTTTTTCATAGGCGGCCAATAAAAAGTTGCGTTCCTCGCTGCTCAGGCTACCCAGCCACAACCGTGGCGTGACATCGGCGCGGAGACTATCAAAGGCTTGAGCACGACCTGCAAAATGCGCCGCCAACGCGAGGGCCGCTTCGAGCACCCAGCGCACCAGCTGCTTGAGGGCCGTGGCCGTTGGCCCAAGCGACATCGCAAAATCCAACAACGCTTGTTTGCGGCTTTCCCCACTCGCCACCGCGTCACCACTCAGCAGCGCATGCAGTTGCTTGCACTCCTTGAGCATCCGGCTATAAATCGCTGCGTCGGTATCGATGAACGTGCCAACGGGAACGGGTTCACGCCATTGCACCGATGGGGTGGTGTAACCCGTGATGCGCTCAATCTGCCCATCTTTTTCACGCATCGGCAGCCCAATTAAATTGGTGGTTTTGCCCGGCCCGATGTCATACGGGCGATACACCCGCAACTTTTTACCCGGGTTGGCCGGGTCGTCTACTTCATCAAACGGCATTTGAGCATTGGTCATGACCCGCTCAACAAAGCCACTAATCACAATGTTGTGTTGGAGCATGGTCAGGGTCATATTGAGCGCCTTCTGCATTTGTTGCATGGACAACCCGATCAAGGGCTTGCAGACGATTTCGATCATCAGCAAATGACCCATCAGCGGTAGCCGTGTTTCGCCAGTCATTGCCTCGCCTTCGAGCGTGCGCATCACGGTTTGGCCTTCATCGATAAAGGTCACTTCTGCGACTTCTTTTTTATTGTCATTCGTATAGACATAGACCCCACATGCCTGCATCGTGGCTTTATCACGGCTCACCCCTGCTTGCTCGGGCGCTAACCAATCGAGCCAAATCAGGTTCAAGGCATCGGCCAAGGTTTCTTGGACTTGAATCACGTTGTCTTCGACATAGGCGGGTGGAACAAACAAGCGGAGCACGGCGCGACCATGCACCACGGCGGTGGCAATGCTTTCTTGCAGGATACCGAGTACATTGCGCTGATCCCACCAACTCGTCATGGCGGCTTCGGCCTCATCAAGCAAACCTTGCTCTTGGGGATTGGGTTGTTCCTCCTCTAGTAGCGGACGACGCACGGCATAGCTCCACTGGGGTTCACGGCCACACACGGCATTGGCGTGGCGCTCAATCACCTCGGCAATCACGTTGCTGGAAACAAACTCGCGCTGAATGCGAGTCATGACCTCGGTCGCGCCTTTATCCGTTGACGCAGGAGCTGGACCAGTCCACGCCGCCCCACCCTGCCAGTGATCGCCATCGCGAAACAGCACCGCACTTTTGACCGCTTCCGGCGTAGTTGGCAAGCGTTTTTTGGCGACTTCGACCGAGAGATTGTCAAAGGCTGTTGGCATCGATACCTCTAGTAGCTATTCCACGAGCCAGCCATGGCTTCGTCTTCGACTTCCATTGGTTGACTGGCAACCATCAGGGCAATGGCCCATGCCATCACGAAATCATCGTGATAGCCTGCGGGTGCGCCCGTCCCGCCGTTCTTCAAAATCCGATAAATCGCCAGTTCATTCAGCGCCGTTTGATTGCGAATTGTGACCAACACATCGCGCAGTGCCGTGGCGAACAAGTCAATCATTTGCGGCTTGGTCTGCGCATTGGTGAGCCACCCTGCTCGCCCATCAAGGCCATACACGATGCGGGTGAATCCGGCCAGTTTCATCGTGGTCAATACCGCGTGACCGTGATTGTTCCGCTCAACCGCAACCGTGGCCCCGTACACGTCTGACAAATTCATGAGAATGCGAGCGTATTCGTCCGGTTCCCATTTGCCGTGGACGCTGGCCATTTCTTCCCACGACACCGCATCGATCAAGGTGGCAGCGCAGAAGTCGCCGTGCTCCAGCCCTTCGGCCACGTCCGCTGCCAGAATGTAGCGTCGTCCTTGCTGCGGCAGGTGGTAAACGGTCACGCCGTCCAGGAGCGAGAGCGATGCTGGAAGCTCATCGAGCGCAAGGCCATCGCTGGGATTTTGCTTCAGCAGCCATGGCATTTTGAATCGCGTGCGCCCTGACACCAAAAAGGCTTCTTGCGCGGTTGAGGGATATTCTTGCCGCACCATGTCCGGGTCGGTATATTCCTCAAGCTGGTTGTGATACCACGCCGCATCCCGCGTTGGTCGTGCCCACCACGGTAAAAAGATCGTGGTAAAGCGATTTTTGGCACTGATGGCCTTGAGCCACAGTTGATGAAACAGATTGCCAATCCCATTGGCCGTCGATAAGACAATCAGTTGGCCGCCGCCGTCGATCGTGGGCTTGAGCGCGGTATACAACTGGGTTGCCCAGAGCAGGAACGCGGCTTCGTCCAAAATCACCAGTGATGC
Organism: Herpetosiphon sp.; assembly: GCF_003512625.1. Lineage (NCBI taxonomy): Bacteria > Bacillati > Chloroflexota > Chloroflexia > Herpetosiphonales > Herpetosiphonaceae > Herpetosiphon > Herpetosiphon sp. The sequence goes on from NZ_DOPT01000086.1 coordinate 2,989, forward strand.
CGTAAAGCTGCGACCTGCCCCTTTGGTCGCGGGGAGTGACTTGACCCGACTGCCATTGGCCCATTCCAGTTCGGTCGTGTTGTCCGTGACTAGCGCTGGCGAGGCCTCACGCATCCACTCGGGTAAGCGTTCATACAAGCGCTTGACCCGTTGCAGCATCTCATCGGCTTCGCCTTGGCCTTTGCTGAAGATCAGCACCACTTTGCCCGGTTGGAAGAGGCAGAGCCACAACGCATAGGCGCAACACAACCAACTAATGCCTAATTGCCGTGCCTTGAGAATCAAGACCAAACGCTGGATTAAGAGTGTCCAGAGCACCTGTACTTGGGCAGGCCAGAGCGTAAAGGGCATCGCGCCGCTGCCATCCCCCAACCCTTGGGCATCGTCGATTAATCCGAAGTGGTGGGTGAAGTAGGCAGGGTCGGCATGGCACTTTGCCAGTTCGACAGCATTCGACATTGTTCCTCACGCCACTGCTGCAATTCCTTGGCAGCCTGTTCCAACGCTGGACTATCAATCACAATCGGCGCACTGCGATCCCCTTTATGCACATGTTCTTGTTTCTGCTTGCGACCTCCCGTTTCCTTGGCCAAGTCATCGAGCACCCCGCGATAATCACTAATGAGGGCCGAGTTGTAGCGGTAGATTTCAACCTGCTCGGCATACTCGCCTGCCCCGATTTGTTTGACATCGCGTATCCATACATTCGGTCGCTTGTGTGGGTGATGTTCGTCAACCTCTTTAATTTGTTCTTCTAAATCCTTAGCCAACTCCTTGAGCTTGATCACCCGCTCGAAGTCAAGGCCTAAGCCGTCTTCAAACACCTCACGTCGTCGAGCGGCCAGCGCATCATTTTTTGCTTGCTCCAGCTGCGCATCATAGGCTTTCGCACGATCGGTCCAATGGAATTCGGTTGACCAGTGAGCCAGTGTTTTGAAGCGAACTGTTGGCGGTTTGTTGGCGGTTTGTTGGCGGTAGCGCTCAAGCAAGATGCGTAACGAACGCCCACTCCCAAGGCGCAGATAATCGTTGCAGGCGACTACCGCCTTATCCGATTCGGTGGCGTGACGTTGACCTGTGATAAGTTGTAGTGGTTCGTGCGTGGTCATTGCTCGCCGCCTCGGTCGTTTCGCCGCTGGCGCGGCGGATAATATTAAGCGTCTTGCGATAGGTCATCGCTGATGACGATGAAGAAACACAGAACAAAGCCGATGGAGATCAGCGCACACCAGAGCATGGATTATGCGGATTCCTGCATCTTTTTCTGCTTTTCAGCCATCACGAGATCGCGGAGCAGGGTTTCGCTGAATGGCAAGCCATACTGGGTAAGATAGCCACTAGCAACCTGCACCGCTTTGGTCAATAGATCCTCAGCCTTAAGGCCGTGGGCTTCGGCTGCTCGCAAGCCTGCTTTCACTGCTCCATAAAGCGCGGCACGTTGCTCTGCCCCAAGATTGGCAGCAGCCCAAGTGTTCAAGGCGTTTGCCGCTTTGGGGGCAGCCGATTTGAGAAAACCAACAGCGAACGAGAGGGTGGTCACAATGACCAGCGCGATGGCGGTTTGAGTTAGGGTCATACCGATGCTCCTTGTCCAAGGGGTGATAATAATTCATCAATGGGGTCAAGCCCCGTGTGTTGATCGTCGGTTCGTGGAGAGGTGGTTGGGCGATCAAGGCCTGCCCGCCGAGGCTTTTTGGGCAAGGGGATCTGATGGTGATGACAGGTGTCTTCGAGGGCTTGGATGTACAACTGGGCATCCATGAGCGCATAGGCATCGATCGTCCAGCGTTCACGGGCATTGATCACTTCACGCCGCAAGGCGCTCAGCGCCAAATCGAACTGGGCACTGAGTGCCGCCAGTTCGCGTTTAGCCGCATCACGCACGGCATGCAACTCGGCTTTCAAGCTAACGTTTTCGCGGACAACCGAGAGGTAGCCCCGCGCAAACATCCATGCCCCAACCATCACGACAATGGTGAGGCCGATCAGCCATACCACCGCACCAATCAGTAGACTATCCATAGATCCCCAACCACATCAGGAGGAAGCGAAGGCCAGGCAAGAAGGGGTTTGCACAGAAAGGAGGAAAACAAAAAGCAACAGGTTAAATTGGTCTGTGCAGACCCCTGTTGCTTGCGAGGATTATAGCACGTCTGTGCTGTTTGTCAATGAAAATAAAGCGAATTATCCCAACTTATCCCACATATCCCACATCTTTAATAAAAATGATGTTGCAATTGAAATCCTTACATAGAGCGAATCTGATAATCTTCAATTATAGGCTCTGTCTATGATTCAATGTTGTAACATACAACATGAAACTCTAAATCTTTTTTTTCGTAAAGAGGCAAAGTTAAAATGGAAGGAATTATATGGAATGGCAAAATCTTACAATACAAATTCTATTTATGATTCTAGGACTATTGAGTTTTCTATATATGATTATTGGTCTATATAAATGGGTTGTATCAGGAGGAAATAGATATAATATTTATGAATCAATAAATATTATAAGTGATAGTATAATTATATTGATTATTGTAATTTCCTCTATTATTTTAGGTTATATACTGAAAATGGAATTTAATCAAGAATGGGCTATTATGATATCACTATTGTTTATGATATTTATGATATATTTGTATAAAAAAAGGATAATTTATTTATATAAATTTGATTACAAAAAAGATGATGAAGGAAATGGGGATATATATGAATAAAATAGAATTTCATCAAGAAGCAAAAGAACTTGTTGTTAAATACAGAGAAGATTATGTAAAAGATATTATATTTCATTCGAGAAATAAAGCAATTATAGATAAAGATGAAATTGTATTAAAAAAGCATGTCCTATTTGCTATTGATAAAATTTATGCTAATAAAGAGAAAAAATGGAAAGATGAAATGCTTAATATAATAGGTGGGATTTTTCTTGGTACCGGGCTGCAAGGTTTTATTAACGAATTAGGAATACCTGAAATTCGTATACCATTACTTATTATTTATGTAATTATGCTTATTATTGGTGCAATATGTGTTTCTGTGGTAATAACATCATCTCGGCGACGCATATAAAATAATTAAGAATTATGAGATTATTAATATTTTATTTATATAGTTATACAATTGATATTATTCAGTGCGTTTGATTTCTCGTAAATAATAACTATTACCTCGCTTTTCGCAGAATACCTCCACTTTCTCACCCCACAATGGGCGAACAATATCATTCATCATTCCTGGGGGTACAATAATCTTTTGTTTTTTATTATCGGAGAATAGCAGTTGAATCGTGTTATTCGCTGATATTTCATCAGCATGTTTTAATTGCCCCACAAAGGTCTGATGTTTAGATTTATCCTTTTTCGTTGCTATATTACTCCCCGCGAGCGTACTTATTTCAGGTGGGGTTTTATCAAAAGCAACTGATAAGACCTCATTACTCCCGCTTTGAAGCGTAGTCAAACCAACCATACGTACATCTTGTCCATCAGGGGCTATTTTTTTTGCAAGAGCAACGAAATTATTATAGTAGGACTCATTAGGTATACGTTCTTTTAACGATTGAAAATCTCCTTTATTTACTAAACTAATATTCTGGATAACATCTTCGAGAACAATGCTAGAAAGATCAATCTCTGGTATATCAAAGCGTTGCTGTCTACCGAGTTGCAATGTCACTGCAAAGCTTCCCGCTCGTGGGGCTGACATGTAGACGCTATAACCCTCCTGAAGAACTTGGGCTGTTCCGCCCCTTTCTCGAAATTCTCGTTTTAGTAGGCGCTCTACAGTGCGAAAAATCATTCGTTCAATATCTTGTAGCCTACTTAAGAAGATGTCCATGAGAGTAAGCCCTGGGTAAATCTCTTGGCCAGTCATTGATACTTGAACTTGACCGGGATCAATTTTAACATCACGAATTGCAAGATGTCGTTGGAAGTGAACTTGTTCGAGTAAATCGCGCAATTCTTCCGCGATCTCATATGGAGGATTTCCTGCCAGTGCTGTAGCAATTAAACGCTCTGCTAATCGGTGTTCGTCACAGTCAAGTGCCAAGGTGGCTGCACTACGATGAAGAATGGAACGAGTAGGTTCTGTATCAAAGGGTGCTACTAATGCTGCTGCTTCTATTTCTAGGTCAAGAGCCTGTCGTGAATAGGCAATAAAACTATGGATATCTCCAGTATGTTTCGCATGAAGTGCAAGATCTGCAAAGTCCATAGCTTGCATATGGAGTTCACGTACTGATTTCATTTTCGTACAACCCTTGCTGTAGGTTGACTAAATTCAACCACAACGACATATGCAGGCATTTGCATTGAATCGGAAGGATTCGTTTGCCTCAGTTTCAATTTGACGCGATTTTCAATGTCTTTACCAGATCCTTGGCGAATACCTGAGACTTCTAAACGGGCATCATGTTTATCAAAAGGCAGTATATCATCCCCATCCTGCTTCGCCAACCAGTAATCAAACCCTGTTCCTTTTCGTGATCGATTGATAACCGTATAATCTGTTAGCTCAACAGCGAGGAGACAAGCAATGCCACAAGCGGCGTGTTCAGTTGTATACTCTTCATCAGTCCATGCTGCGAGATGACGAGGCGTAATTTCATCCCAATCTTCAATAACAAAGCTATGATCGGATTTTGTATCGCACCGTCGTTCCACCGATAGCTGTACACCCCGAGAATGACGCTGATCTTCCAAACGAATTGAGCAAGCCTCGATCAGGTAGCGTCCCATATTGGGAGTTAAGCCAGGTATCTTTGTTTCTAGATCGTTGAGCTGGAGTCTTTTCGATACTGGTTGGGTCATAAAATCCTCAGCATGATAAAAAGAAAGGCTTAATTATTAGCTACAAAATTTCTTAGGAGGGTATTGCAAAACATAGAAGGCCTTCGTTTTGATCATCAGCACCAATAAAATAATTGCCTTGTATATGAACTTTATTTTTTAATGATCGTATTTTTGATACTATATCGTGATCATTTTGATGGACAGTGAACCAGCTAACGCCATCCCCGCCATTATTGAGACGGTCTACAAATGCTCCAAAGCTTTCAACACTTTCAAAATCAACCTGTTGAATATTTTTATAGTCTTTCTCAATTACTCTAATAAAATGCTGTGGATAGGATTTTTTTAATGCTTCTAATCTTTGTTTATCCTCTTCTAGTAACAAATCGTTACTTTCGGCAGTTCGTAACTGTAACCACATAACAAACCTCCAACTTACTTTGATAAAGATATTCCACATATTTAATATAGTGGGTTGTAGTCTATCACCTCCTAACGAACGCTACAAGACAAACATTTGTGCTTAAACAAAAACACCACCCAACTGGGTGGTGCTTGCAGTCCCCTCGCGAGCCTTAGTAACCTTGAGTGGCAGAACTACGGAAACATAAATCCTCACGATTATTGATCGTAATCCCTGCTGAGGATTCAGGTCTTTCGAATCGATGAATATATTGGTTATAGAATCTGGGCAGATAACGCTTTTATCCCCCAAAGAGGATTCAGGTCTTTCGAATCTAAACCTAAACGATTCTAGTACCAACTGGACATACCGGTTTTAATCCCCCAGAGAGGATTCAGGTCTTTCGAATAGGCTATTGACGCGATGTTTATCCCTATGTGGGAAGAGTTTTAATCCCCCAGAGAGGAT